>NZ_JBEXHQ010000006.1:0-182957 GCF_040607915.1 Micromonospora sp. NPDC005215
CCACGTGCCGGTAGGAGCCGAGAACGATGCTCGCCAGCCGTACCGCGTCCAGACCCTTGCCGCGCACGTCACCGATGATCATGCGCACGCCGTAGGGCGTGTCGATCGCCTCGTACAGGTCACCACCGATCTCGGCCGTCGCGGTGGAGGAGATGTAACGTCCCGCCACCGAGAGCGTCCCGACCTGCGGCCCGAGCGGACGCAGCACCGCCTGCTGGGCCACCGAGGCGAGCTTGGTCAGCTCGACGATCTGCTCCGCCTGTCGCTGCCGGACCGACGCCACCGCCACCGCCAGTCCGGTGACGACCGCGACCGCGACCACGCTGACCGGGGTGATCATCGACATCTTCGGCTCGGTCAGGGCGAAGCCGGCCCCGGTCAGGGTCGCCACGACGCCCACCCCCAGCACCACCGGCCAGGAGGCCACTGCGGCGGCCAGCAACGGTACGGCCGACAGCAGCGCGACGTAGTGCGCGAAACGGCCGTCCGCCGCCTCCACCGCCGACACGATCGCGAGCAGGACAAGGGCCGCGCCGAGGCCGGCGCGGGATCCGGGGCTCAGCGGGCGACGGCCCGGCTGGAGGAGTCGCGTGGGTACGAGGAACAGTTTGCCTGATCCACGTGAACCGGTGAATGAACCTGACCCGTCGTCCGAGAAGGTTCTGTCCGGCCGGCCCGTTTGACCGGCCGAATCGGCGCGACCCGGCCCGGTCAGCCGAGGACCTCGTAGCGGACGGTGAGCGCGCCCACGTCGACCGAGGCGATGGTGGCGAACGCGGCCCGGGAGAGGTCGAGGCAGCGGCCGTCGATGAACGGGCCACGATCGTTGATCCGCACCACTACCGACTTGCCGTTGGCCGGGTTGGTCACCCGGACCTTGGTGTTGAACGGCAGCGTCTTGTGCGCGGCGGTCAGTGCGCTCGGGTTGAACGACTCACCGTTGGCGGTCAGCTGCCCGTCGGAGTAGAACGACGCGCCACACGAGCCGCTCTCCAGCACCTTCGGCGCCGCTGTGGTCTTCTTCGCGGTCGGCTTCGGCTTCGGCGGCGGCGCGGTACGGGTCTTGCCCCGGGAGGCGGCCTGCTGCGACCGGATGGCCGACGGGCTGGCGGACACGCTCGGCGAAGGGCTGGCGGTCGGGGAGACGGCCGGGGAACTGGGGGTGAGGCTGCTCGCGGCGGTGGTCGGGGTGAGGTCGAGGGTCGCCTGCCCCGACGAGCCGGAGCCGGAGGTCAGCTGCACGGCACCGACAGTGCCCCCGACCGCGAGGGCGACGCCGACCGCCGCGGTGGCCACGATGCCCGCCGGGGAGGAGAAGATGCGGGTACGGGAGTGCTTGGCTGCCACCGGCCCGGTCCTTTCGTCGTCTGAACAAACCGGGTCGGACCGTAACGAGAGAAGCACTTCCGAAGTCAACGTGATCATTGTGGTATGCCCGTATTTGCACTGGTACGTGTAGCCGATCATCCGACCCGGGGTGGGCCGGCCGGCCCGGGTGCCGACGCACCGACCACGGGTGCCGCAGGATGAGCGGATGCCCGCTGAGCTGACCGCACGCCTGGCCACCCTGTTCCAGTGGATCGACCCCGGTCCGGGCACCAGCCACCTGGTCAGCGACATCTCCGGCTGGTGGCGGGACCCAGCCGTGCTGGCGGAGCTGGGACCGGCCCTGGTCGCGCCGTACCGGGCCGCCAGACCGACGGTGGTGCTCGCTCCGGCGGTCACCGGGCTGCTGCTCGGGCCGTTGGCCGCCACCGCCCTCGGGGTCGGCTTCGTGGCCGCCCACAAACCCGGCGACGGTCGGTTGCCGGCCGGACCGCTCACCTGGGCGCAGAGCCCGCCGGACTACCGGGGCCGGCGGGTCGACCTCGCCGTCCGGGACCGGCACCTCGGCCCCGGCGACCGGGTCCTGGTGGTGGACGACTGGGTGCGTACCGGCGCTCAACTCCACGCCCTGTACGACATCTGCTCCGCACGCGGCGCCGAGGTGCTGGGCACCTCCGTGGTGGCCGTCGACTGCCCGCCGGAGGTCGCGGTCGAGCTACGCGTCACCGGCCTGATCAACGCGGCGGATCTGCCTGCTTGACGGCGTATTGCGGTGCCGGGGTGAGCCTGCTGGCCTAGCCTCGGCAGGATGTGGCCTCGGATCGGTGAACTGCGCACCCTCGCCCTCGGCACCCCCGGTGAGCTGCGGGCGACCCTCAACACCCTGGTACTCGCCGGCGTGAAGACCGCGACGGCCGGGCGGCTCGCCGAGTACGCGGAGGAAGGCGAGGAGTTGGAGCACGTCGGCGAACGGTTGGCGCTTGTCGACGACGACAACGCGCTGGCCGGCATGGTGGAGATTACCGAGGTCGAGGTGGTCCGCTTCGCGGACGTGTCCTGGGACTTCGCCCACGCCGAGGGCGAGGGTGACCGCTCGATCGAGGAGTGGCGGGCCGGGCACTCGGCCTACTGGGCGCGGCTCGGCACCCCTGTCGACGGCGACACCCCGATCGTCTGCCTCCGCCTACGGCTGGTCTCCGCCGGTGAGGGCGGGGTGGCCAGCGGCGACCTCGGCACCTGAGCCGGTCGCGTCGGCAGCGCGGGCTGGCGCCACCGCCCCGCCGTCGGCCTTGTCCCGCCGCTTGTGGTGCGTGGTCAGCCGCGCAGCTCCGGGAGCAGTCGGGTCGCCACGTCCACCAGGACACCCTCGTCGCCCGCGTACCAACTGCTGGCACGCGGCCAGTGCGTCACCACGTCGGTGAAGCCGAGGTCGGCGGCCCGGCCGACCTGGTCGGCGAAGAACTGCGCGCTGCTGAGCGAGAAGACCGGCGCGGCGTCCAGCGAGAGATAACGGTCCAGAGTGGCCGGATCACGGTCGGCCTCGGCCAACGTCCGGTCCATCCGCGCGGACAGTGTCGCCACGCTGTCCCACCAGCCGGCCAGGTCGTTGTCGTCACCGGTGCCAGTGGTCACCCAGCCCTGACCGAAGCGCGCCACCAGCCGCATCGACCGTGGCCCGTTGGCGGCCACCACGAACGGCACCCGGGGCTGCTGCACGCAGCCGGGGTTGTTGCGGGCGTCCACGGCGGCGAACCAGTCACCACGCCAGGTGGTGCCGTCCTCGCGGAGGATCAGATCCAGCAGCTCGGTGAACTCGGCGAAGCGTTCGACCCGCTGGCGCGGTGGCAGCGTCTCGCCGCCCAGCACCGCCGAGTCGAAACCGATGCCGCCCGCGCCCAGGCCGAGCAGCAGCCGACCGGCGGAGACGTCATCCACCGTGGTGATCTGCCGGGCGAACGCGGCCGGGTGCCGGAAGTTCGGCGACGCGACGAGGGTGCCCAGCCGGATGCGGGAGGTCACCGAGGCGGCGGCGGTCAGCGTGGCCATCGAGTCGAACCACGGGCCGTCGACGAGGTCCCGCCAGCCCAGGTGGTCGTACGTCCAGGCGTGGTCGAAGCCCCACTCGTCGACCTGCCGCCAGCGATGCTGCGCATCCGCCCAACGCTGGTCCGGCAGAATCACGATGCCAATCCGCATGATCACCACCCTAGCCGGGCCCGACACCCGCGCCCTAGCATCACGCTCATGCAGGGGAACGGGCCAGCCGTGCGACCGGCGAGCCTTCCGGACGTGCCGGCGCTTGTGGAGTTGCGCCTGGCGAACGCCGAAGCGCACCTCGCACTCGACCCCGACGTCTACCGCCTGCCGCAGCCCGAGGCGGTCATCGAGCACTTCACCGCCGTCCTCAGCAACGCGACCGGCCGAAACGCGGTCCTTGTCGCGGAGCATGACGCGCAGGTGGTCGGGATGGTCGAGGTGCTGCGCCTTACCCGATCTACCGCCGCCACGGCTACGCACCCTCGGGCACCTCCCTGAACAGGCACCTCGGGGGCTAGACCCGGTGCGCCACCGCGCAGGGCACCGCGCGTGCGTGGCTCCCGCTACCGTTCGGCTGTGGACTTACAGTCGCAGCGGGTCGACACCGTACGAGCGTTCGGCACGGTGTCACTGGTCGCCGGCTTCATGACCTCGCTCATCACCATGGCGTCCGACTACGGCGGCCTTGAGCCGCACATCCTCGCCACCTTCCTCATCCTGACCGGCCTCGGTCTGCGGATCGAGGCGGCGATCGTCGACCGGAGGTCGTAGCCCCACCCGCCGGGCCGGGCATCAGGTGACACACGTCACACTTCGACCCGGTAGGGAGCTGTCGTTCGGCTCCGACCCCTCGGGGAGCGACACCCGCGATGAGGTGTCAGCCAACGAGAGGACCAGGCGCGATGACGAAGGTGACAGCACAGCTGTCGGTGTCGGTGGACGGCTTCTACGCCGGCCCACGGTTCGACGGGAACGGCGACTGGATGGACTCGGCGGAGAGCGCCAAATTCTTCCGGATCACCCGGTGGGCGACCGAAGCGGCGGCCTGGCGCGAACGGCAGGGCTTTGCCGGCGGGGAGCAGGACACCAACTCCGAGGTGATCGCCGAGTCGTTCGGCGCGGCCGGCGCGTACGTGATGGGGCGCCGGATGGCCGACGGGGGTGAGATCCCCTGGGGTGAGGAGCCGCCGTTTCGCGCACCGGTCTTCGTCGTCACGCACCGCCCCCGTCAGCCACTGCTGAGAGGAGGGGGCACCAGCTTCACCTACGTCACCGATGGCGTGGCCAGCGCCGTCGAGCAGGCGCGCGCCGTTGCCGGTGGCAAGGATGTCGCGGTTGCCGGGGGTGGCAGCCTGGTGCGGCAGGTGCTCAAGGCCGGCCTGCTCGACGAGTTGGAGTTGCACGTCGTACCCGTCGTGCTCGGCACCGGTCTCCGGCTGTTCGACGCGGACCTCGACCTCGGCGAGAAGGAGGGGGTCGAGCTGACGCCGACCCGCGTCCTGGCCACCCCCCAGGTGACCCACATCCGGTACGCGGTGCGCGGTCGCGCCCCGCTCGTGCTCGACGATCGGGGCAGCGGCGGCGGCCCGACGGCGACCACGAACTGAATCCGACCCGTCAACCTGAGAGGGGATCCTCATGTCGCAACTACTGCGGGTGCAGTGCTTCAACGTGTCACGCGACGGGTTCGGCACCGGAGAGGGGCAGAGCCTGGAACGGCCCTTCGGCCACGCGGACCCCACCCCGCTGTTCTCCTGGCGTGCCGCCACCGCCAGCTTCGTGTATCGCACCGAGCCCGGCGGCACCCGCGGCCTGGACGACTACCTGACCCGCGTCGCCGAGTGCAACATCGGCGCGGAGATCATGGGTCGCAACAAGTTCGGCCCCCAGCGTGGCCCCTGGGAGAACCATGATTGGCAGGGCTGGTGGGGGAACAACCCGCCGTTCCACACGCCGGTGTTCGTGCTCACCCACCACGAGCGCCCGTCGTTCACCCTGTCCGACACCACGTTCCACTTCCTCGACGCCAGCCCGGCTGAGGCCCTGGCGCGGGCCAAGCGGGCAGCCGACGGTCGGGACGTACGCCTCGGTGGTGGGGTGGCGACCATCCGCGAGTTCATCGAGGCCGATCTCGTCGACACGATGCACATCGCCGTCGCGCCCGTCGACCTCGACCGGGGCGAGCGGCTGTGGGACAGCCCCGACGAACTTCTCGACCGCTTCCACCTCGAGTCGGTGCCCAGCCCCAGCGGGGTCACCCATCTCCTGTTCTGGAGACGATGACGGCGCCCTTCCCCAACGCCTGAACGGAAACTGTCCAAGATCTGCGAGGTTTCAGAGCCTGGACAGCACCAGTAATCGGTTGCCGTCGGGGTCGGTGACCCGCGCGGACCGCTCTCCCCAGGGCTGGTCGACCGGCTCCTCGGTGACTGTCGCTCCACCCGTGCGCAGCGCGCCGACGGCCGCGTCGCAGTCGTCGGCGTAGACGCACAACTCCCAGCGGTGCGAGTCGGCCGGCCCGCCAGCCTCCGGGTTGGCGGCCAGGCCGAGTTCGCTGCTGCCCAGCCGGAGAGCGACGAACTCCGGGACACCCTCGTCCGGGAACCGGTAGGTCAACTCGAAGCCGACCACGTCCCGGTAGAACGCGATCAGTCGTGGCAGGTCAGGTGTCGTCACGATCGGAAACGCCTCGGTGAACACGAACCACCTCCACGCCGGACCCTAGCCGGTGCCGAGGTTCGGCAGGAACTACCACTGTCGATCCCCGCAGATGTCAGCACCGCGCTGAAACACTTGCGCAGAATGCTTTGCGATGCAAACCTCTTGGCAGTGCAGCATCCGTGCAGCAGCCTGGAGGTCACCGTGTCGGACCGATCGAGCAGCACCACGCCGAACAGCGGCAACACACCCGCAGAGCTGCTGGCCTCGGTGACCGCCCTCCAGCGGCGTACCCGGGCCGTCCGCAACGCGTACTGGCTGCCGCTGCTGCTGTTCGGCCTCCTGATGGCGGCGGCCGCACCCCTGTACGTCGAGTCGGCCGAACCGCTCGCCATGCGTGTCGGGCAGGACAATCCCGCACTGACCGGCCTGGGTGGGGATTTCCTCGAACGCTCGGCGGCGCTCGGCTGGTACTGGCTGGCGGCGCTCATCGGCGGCTACCTGCTGAGCCTCTGGTGGTATCGGTGGCATGGTGTGCGGGTGGGCGTCCAGACACCGGCTCGGCCGTACGTCATCGCCGGCATCGTGGGCACCATCGTCGGGCTCGTGCTGCCGATCGTGCTGCGGTACCTGCTGCTCAACACGGCGACAGTGATCTCGAACGGGACCAGTTGGGTGACCACACCGCTGCTGGGCATCTCCGATCGCGGCATGATCCCGCACCTGGTCATCGCGGTGGGGCTAGTGGTCCTGGCTCGACTGGAACGCAGCCGTGGCCTGACGGTCGTGGCCGCGGTCTACGCCGCGGCGGTCGTCCTCGTGAACATCTACTTCCAGACCACCGACTTCCAGCCGGGGGACCTGAACCGCCACAGCTTCCTGCTGGCGGCCCTGCTGCCCGCACCGATCCTGCTCGTCGGCGGCGGCCTCGCCCTCCTCAACACGATCAAGAGGTCGGCGTGAGCGGTAACGCGGAGGCCGCCGGCCCGGGCAACGGCGGGCACCCGACGAACGGACTCAGCGACACCGTCCACCAACGCAACAGGCTCGGCATCCTCACCATCGCGGCGGAGGCCGATCGGGTGGAGGTCGCCTACCTGCGCGACGCCCTCGAACTCACCGCCGGAAACCTCTCCCGACACCTCGCCGTGCTGGAGGAGGCGCAACTGATCCAGATCGAGAGGGGCTACCACGGGCGCAGGCCCAAGACCTGGATCAGGATCACCGAGCAGGGGCAGGCCGCGCTGACCGCCGAGATCGAGGCGCTGCGGGAACTCCTCCGTCGCCACCAGGGATTCCGGGCCTCCACCTGACGGGCGGCGGGTCGGGGGCGCAGCGGCGTCCGACCTGAACTGGTCGCCGGAGCGGACCCCTGCCGTGGACGTCGCCGACATCGAGAAACACGGTGTCAGGGGCCGTGTCACGGTCGCGTCAGGGCGGTGACAGGGCGGCCGCCGATGGTAGCTGCATGACGAGTTCAGCGATTGCGGTCTCCGGGCTGCGGAAGACCTACAAGGACAAGGTCGTGCTCGACGGCATCGATCTGGATGTCCCGGCGGGCACGATCTTCTCCCTGCTCGGTCCGAACGGGGCGGGCAAGACGACGACGGTGAACGTACTGACCACGTTGGTGAAGGCCGACGGTGGGACCGTACGCATCGCAGGGCACGACGCCGCCACCCAGGCCAAGGCGGTACGCGCGGCGATCGGTGTCACAGGTCAGTTCGCGGCGGTGGACGAGTTGCTGACCGGCCGAGAAAACCTGGAACTGATGGTGGATCTCAGCCAGGTGCCCGGCAAGGACGGCAGGCGAGTCGTCACGGAGTTGCTGGAGCGGTTCGATCTGGTGGAGTCGGCACAGAAGCCGGTGTCGACCTATTCCGGTGGTATGCGCCGCAAGCTGGATCTGGCGATGACGCTCGTCGGCGACCCGCGGATCATCTTCCTCGACGAGCCGACGACGGGGCTGGATCCACGGAGCCGCCGCACGATGTGGTCGATCATCCGTGACCTGGTGGCCGACGGCGTGACGATCTTCCTCACCACCCAGTACCTGGAGGAAGCCGACCAGCTCGCCGACCGGATCGCCGTGCTCGACCACGGGCGTCTGGTCGCCCAGGGCACGCCCGACGAGCTCAAACGCCAGATCCCCGGCACCCACGTCCGACTCCGGTTCACCACCGTCGCCGAACTCGACGCGGCCGCCCGGGTGCTCGTCGTCTCCACCCGGGACGACGAGGCACTGGCCCTGCGGGTGCCAAGCGATGGCGGCACGGCCTCGCTGCGCGCCCTGCTCGACCGGCTCGACGAGTACGCGATCAGCGCCGAGGGGTTCTCCGTGCGGACGCCCGACCTCGACGACGTCTTCCTGGCCCTGACGGGCAGCCGCACCCAGGAGGTTTCCGCGAAATGAGCACCAAGTCCCACTCGATCGTCATGCTGCGTCGCAACTTCAAGCACATTGCCCGGAACCCGACCTCGGTGTTCAACGCGGTCCTGATGCCCATCGTGATCATGTTGATGTTCGTCTACATGTTCGGCGACGCCTTCAATGTCGGTGTCGACTACATCGACTACGCGACTCCCGGACTGATGCTGTTGGCGGTCTGCTACGGGCTGGGGGCCACCGCGACCGCTGTGAACTCCGACATGACGAAGGGCATCATCAACCGGTTCAAAGTCATGCACGTCTCCCGCGGTGCGGTGCTGACCGGCCACGTCGTGGCCAGCGTGCTGACCAACCTGGTCGCCATCGCGGCGCTCGTCGGGGTGGCCTTCCTGCTCGGGTTCAGCCCGTCGGCGAGCCTCCTCGACTGGCTCGGCGCGATTGGCATCATCGTGCTGCTCGGCTTCGCCGCAGGCTGGCTCACTGTTGCCCTGGGGCTTTCGGCGAAATCTCCGGAAACGGCGGGGCTCGCCTCCGTACCGCTTGTCATGTTGCCGTTCTTCAGCAGCGCGATCGTGCCGGCGGAGAAGATGGGACCCGGGCTGCGGGAGTTCGCGGAATACCAGCCCTTCACGCCGATCATCGAAACTCTGCGCGGATTCCTCAGCGGCACGCCGTCCGCCGGTGACGTGATCCCCGCCCTCGCCTGGTGCGTCGGCATCGCTCTCGTCGGATACCTGTGGGCACGTTCCACGTTCACGAAGCGAGCGTGACCGCGACCAACCGATTCCAGTCCGTCCGACTGCCGTCCCGCGCCGCCTCTGCGAATTCCCCTTCGCCGAGGCGGCGCCGTACTTCCCGCTCGATCCGGGCCACGTCCGGCTGGGAATGATCCTGTCGTCCTCGCACCCCGCTGCTCGCGGTGAGCAGCCGCGCGGCCTGCTCATACTGCTCACCGCGCAGCGCCAGGTCCGCGACTCCGACGAGGGCCCGCGCGATCGAGGGCGCGTGCCCCGTCTCGGCTGCCGCCGCGCAGGCCGAAGAATGGTGCCTGCGCGCCTCATCGAGATCGTCAGCGACATAACCGAGCAGGTCGTGAGTCAGCAGGCGGATGTGCGCCTGCTTCGCTTCGTCGCGCAACAGGGTCGTCGCGACACCGACCTGCCGGACCACCTCTTCGGCATCGCCACGCCAGCGGGCGAGTTCCGCCTGGGACAGGGCCAGCACGGCCAACGCGCCCGGCCAGGTGACCCGCGCCGCGCATCGCCGCGCCTCGGCCATGGCAGCCGCGCTGGACTCCTCGTCGCCGAGCAACCAGTACAGCTGAGCCTGCCGGGACCGCATCCGGATGATGTCCTCGAAGGTGCCGACCTCGGTGACGACCGCTGTCGCCTCCTCGTAGTGCTCGCACGCACCGGCGAACTCACCGCGTACGGCAATCAGCTCCGCCAGCTCGGTCAGGGCGAAGGAGATCCCGAACCGTTCGCCGAGTGCCCGGAACTCGGCGAGCGCCGCCACGAGATACGCGTCCACATCCCGGCCGTCCTGGCCGAGGATGATCCGCATCTTGCCGAGTTGCAACCGGGCCAGTGCGCGTACCCAGGGATCCTCGTCGTGCAGCAGCGGTTCCCAGGCGGGCAGGATCGCGTCCGGGGCTCGCAACATGCGTTCCAGCGGGACGACGAGCGCCATGCCCGGATGGCTGCCGTGGCTGCGCTGGCTGAACTCGTACGCCTTGTGGATCCACTCGGCGGCCTGGTGTTCGTCACCCGGCCCCGAGTTCACGAAGAGCACGACGAGCGCGTACACAGTGGCTCGGATCTCGTCGCTGACGTCGCCGCGCGTCTCGGTGGCCGCCGTGATCAACTCCATGCCTTCGGTGCGGTGGCCACCGAGCCACCAGTACCAGCCGGCACCCGCGGCCAGCCGCATTGCCGCCTGCGCCTCACCGGCGGCGAGGGCACCGCGCATGGCGGAACCGATGTTGTCGTGCTCGACGTCGAGAATGGCGAGCCATTTCACCTGGTCCGCACGGCGAAGCTGCGGCTCCGCGGTCGCGGTCAGTTCAGTGAAGTACGTCAGATGCGCGTGGCGCGTCAGGTCCGATTCCCCCGCCTCGACAAGGCGGTGCGCGGCGTACTCCTTGATCGTGCCGAGCATCCGGTAGCGCGGGGCCTCGTCGCCCTCGGCGACCACCAGCGACTTCTCGGCCAGCGCGGTGACCAGTTCGAGCACATCCTCCTGCTCGACGTCATCGCCGGCGCAGACCCGTTCGGCCGCTTCCAGGCTCGCCCCGCCCGAAAACACCGAGAGCCGGCGCAGGACCGCCCGTTCGGCGTCGGACAGCAGCTCCCAACTCCAGTCGACCACCGCGCGCAGCGTCCGGTGGCGGGGCAACGCGGTACGGCTGCCGCCGGTCAGCAGGCGGAACCGATCGTCGAGCCGCCTGGCGAGTTGGTCGATGGACATGGTGCGCAACCTGGCAGCCGCCAGTTCGATAGCCAGCGGCATCCCGTCCAGCGCCCGACAGATCCGCGCCATCGTCGACAACGTGGGGGCGTCGGCCGCCAGATCCCTGCGCACGGCGCCCGCTCGGTCCCGCAGCAACCGGACAGCGGGAGAGGCTTCGATCCCAGCACTGTCGGCGTGGACGTCCGGCAGGGCCAGCGGCGCGACCGGCCAGAGCGCCTCACCGGTGATGCCGAGCGGTTCCCTGCTCGTCGCGAGGATCCGCAGTCGCCGACACTCCCCCAACAGCCGGTCAGCGAGCACCGCCGCCGACTCGATCACGTGCTCGCAGTTGTCCAGGATCAGCAACGCCTCCCGCTCGCGGATCGCGGCGACGAGCCGGTCGATCAACTCCATGCTCGGTGCGTCGCCGAGCAGAGGGTCCCGGAGTCCGAGCCCCGCGAGCGTCGCCTGCACCACGTCACCATCCGCGCCGATGGCGGCGAACTCGACAAGCCAGGCGCCGTCCGGCAGGCCGTCGAGCATCCTGCGCGCGGTTTCCGTGGCCAGCCGGGTCTTCCCGGAGCCGCCCGGCCCAATCAGTGTCGTGAGCCGGTGTTCGGCGACGAGGGCGCCCACCTCGGCAACGGCCTCGTCCTTGCCGATGAAGCTGCTCAGTTCGGCACGAAGGTTGGTCTTCCTGGTCTCCTCGGGCCGTCGGACCTCACCCCGCAGGAGCGCGACGTGCAGCGCCGAGAGGTCCGGCGAGGGGTCGACGCCCAGCGCGTCGGCCAGTGCCTCGCTCGTGCGCTGGTACACGAGCAGCGCCTCGTTGTCTCTGCCGCTCGCGGCGAGGGCCCGCATCAAGGCGAGAACAAGCCGCTCCCGCACCGGGTACGCGGCCACCAGGTCGGTAAGCTCCGCGACCAACTCCCGGCCGTGGCCGAGGCTGACCTCAACGTCGAAGCGATCCTCCATGGCGGTCAGACGCAGCCTCTCGAGTCGGGTGACCGCCGCGTCGAGCGCCGTGCTGTCGACCAGACCGACGTCCTGCATGGCCGCACCGCGCCACAGGTCGAGGGCCCCGCGCAGCCGCCGTACCCGCTGCGGGCCCTCGTCATCGCGAGCCTGATCGACGAGGCGTTCGAACCGTACAGCGTCGACGACGTCGGGTTCGACAGCCAACCGGTAGCCGTCCGTCTGTCCCTCGATCGACCCCTCCGGCAGCGCCTTCCGCAGCCGGGAAACCAAGCGGTGCAGAGCGTTCGTCGCATCGGAGGGCGGGTGTTCGCCCCAGATCCAGTCGACGAGGGTCCCCTTCGGGACCACGTGACCCGGGTTGAGTGCGAGGGCGGTCAACAGCCCGCGCAGCCGCGCGCCCGGCACGTCGATGAGGGTGCCGTCGTCCGTGCGTACCTCGAATGGACCAAGCATCCCGACCTGCACCTGGCAGATCTTGCCACGAACGTGAAAGGTCTCTGTGTCGCCGACCCCCGCCCCGCCGCCGGCTGACCAGGCTCCTTGCCCATCGCCACGCCGGAGGCTGACCATGTCCGCGGCGTCGAGGCCGCGGCGCGCGGTGTCACCGAGCGCTGTGGAGCCCTGTGGAGTTGTCGTACGACTCGCGGGCGTCGAGCAGCTCGTCCCAGTGCCGCTCGGTCCAGGCGCAGGCAGCCGCGATCGGTTCGAGCATGCTGCGGCCCACCGGCGTCAGCTCGTACTCCACGTGCCGGGCGACCCCGGCAACGACGGTGCGCGTGATCAGCCCGTCCCGTTCGAGGGAGCGCAGCGACTGGGTGAGGACCTTGGGGGTGACGCGGCGCAGCGGCACGCGCAGCTCGGAGAACCGACGAGGCCCCTGCTCCAGACAGCGGATGATGAGCGCCGCCCACTTGTCGCCGAATCGGATCGGATTGAGCGAGGACGGGCACAGCTCGTCGAACATGTCGGCGGGCAGAGGTTGCCTCATCGCCAAACCATAACTGGTATCCCGGTGGTAACCACGACCCTCGATAGCGTCGGCGAACCGGCCGAGCGTGCGGGCTCCGGCCTCTACTGAAAGGCGTAACTCATGAGGATCGTGGTCTTCGGCGCGGGCGGCCGAGCCGGACGGCGCGCCATCGCCGAGGCGCGACGACGCGGCCACCAGGTCACCGCCGTGGTGCGCAACCCCGCTGGCCACAGCGACCTGGCCGACGTGCGGGTGGTGGCAGGCGACGTCGTCGACGCCGGGAGCATCGCGCAGGCAGCCGCCGGGCACGACGCCGCCATCAGTGCCGCCGTCGACCTGTCCGTACCGCCGCACGACTTCTTCATCGCATCGTCGCGCGCGCTGGCCGCCGGTCTGGCCAAGGCAGGTGTACGTCGCCTGGTGGTGGTCGGCCTCGCCTCGATCATGCCCGGGGCGTCCGGTGCCGCCCTGATGGACGAGCCCGGCTACCCGAACGAGTACCGGTCCTTCTACCTGGGTCACGCGGCGGGCCTGGACGAGCTTCGAACCTCCGACCTTGACTGGGCCTACCTGGCCCCCGCCGGTGACTTCGACAGCGACGGCACGCGCACCGGCCAATACCGGCTCGCCGAGCACGGCGACCCAGCCAGTCGGATCAGCTACCCGGACTTCGCGATCGCACTCGTCGACGAGATCGAGGCACCCCGCCACCACCGCGCCGCCGCGAGTGTCCGGGAGCTGTGATGCCCGAGGTCCACGACAGCCCGAACGCCTGGGTCGCTGAGCACATCCGCCGTTTCGAGGAGACCGGCGGACGGCCCCGGCCCGGAGTGAACGACCTGCTCCTGACGACCCGAGGTCGAAAAACCGGCGAACTGCGCCGCACCGCACTCGTCTACGCACGCGACGGCGACCGCTTCGTGCTGGCCGCCTCCAACCGCGGCGCAGACCACCACCCCGCGTGGTACCTCAATTTGCTCGCCGACCCGTACGTCACGGTGCAGGTCGGTACGGAGACCTTCAGCGCGTACGCGCGCCCCGCCACGGCCGGGGAGCGCCCGCGGCTGTGGCGCTTGCTGGTTTCGGCGATGTCGGAGTACGCGGCCTACCAACAACGGATCACACGGGAGATCCCCGTGATTCTCCTGGAACCTGTTCCGAAATGATGCGTACGGACGGTCAGCCCGGTTGGATTCTTCACGCCGCCCTTCGCTGCGGCCGGCTGTCCGCAGCGCCCGTGGAGTGGCCCCTAGCTACCGGTGTCGACCCCTGCATCGAGCGCGCCACGGGTATGTGTCCGCACCCAGGTGATGAACGCCAGTAGCACCAGCAGCAGCGCGCCCCCAGCACCGATCAGGATTGCGTACGGCGCGGTGACGTCAACAACGCTGATCCAGGTCGGCATCCTGTCGACGTGGACGATGCCCAGTCGCTTCGGGTCGCTGCCGTCGTTCGGCGGGGCCAGCACCCCGACAGCGCCGTAGGCGGCGAGCAGCCCGCAGACCGGCCCGATGACCCCCGGCGACCTCGATCCGGCGACGCCGGCCCGCCGCGCCGCGATCCACAAGATCGGCACCAGCACCGCCGTCAGGCCCAACCGCAGATAGGCGAAGCCTCCTTCCAGGAGGGAGGCCATTGCCCCGTTCATGCTGCTGCCGCCGTTGAACAGCTCGGTGAAGTGGCGTAGATCCCAGACCGTCACGGCGGCACGGAACAGCAGCCCGACGCTGAGCACCGCGATGGGGAGCGGCATCCAGGTGAGGTGCTGTCGATGTCGGGGGAGCGCGGTGACGGTCACGGCGACGAATCTATAAGGCAGTTGTGCGTGAATGGTGCTGCTGACGTGCAGATGCCGGATGCTTCGTCGGTGCATCGCGCTGATCCGCGGCTATCGCTCTTTGCTGACCCATTGCTGTCTCAGGGTGGCCAGCAACGTCGAAGGCCCTGACCGGGACTCACGTCCTGACCAGGGCCTTCGCGATGGAGCGGGTGACGGGAATCGAACCCGCACTGTCAGCTTGGGAAGCTGATGTTCTGCCATTGAACTACACCCGCAAGCGGCACCACTGTACCCGAGTGGTCGAGCCTGTGCACCCAGGCACCCCCGCCGGCCGCTCCGACCGACTCGGCGCGGGTCGATCCACTCGGCTTCCTGCAAGTCGGGGCATCCGAGCTGCCGGGACACCGCGACATCACTGGAACGGAGTTGATCATCTCCTCGGGGCGCGGCGGCGCGGGGCGTACGAGCGGTGCCGGCTCCGTCACCACGGAGCCGGCACCGTCTGTCGCTGGGTCGTGGTCAGGCGGCCGTGCACTGGACGACGTCACGGCTGAGGCGGGTCGGGCGCGTCTGCGGCACGGTGAGCGGCGCGGCAGCCGCCGCCGACGGGGCCTGCGGGTCGAGCCAGACCCGAACGGCCGGCCGACCCGGCGCGAGACCCGGAATGCCAGCGGTGTGCTGCTCGCGGCGAGTCAGCATCGCCACGTCGACGGTGAACTCGAACAGTTGCCAGTCGACCTGTGGCTCCGCGCGGGCGCCCTGCGCCAATCGGGCGACTCGCGCCGGATCGGTCACCGGACGGGCACGCCCCGCCACGTACGCCTCGTCGTCGCTCTCCTCCGGAGGGAACGAGTGCAGCGCGTAGCGGCCGTCGCGTTCGAGGTCGCGGCGCTTCGGAGAGTCGATGATGAAGCAGAACAGACCCTCATCGGTGATGACCGGGGAGACCGGATGGACCCGGGGCCCGCCGTCGGCGCGGACCGTGGCCAGGTAGCCGAAGCCCGGCCCGTACTGCTGGAGGAGAACGCGGATCCCGTCGGCGAGTCGGGGCTCGTCGGCGGCGAATTCGGACCAGGAAGCCATGCGAGCATTCTATCGAACAAATGTACGAGCAGCGACCTCGACGCGCTGGTCACCGGCACCGAATCTGGCCAGTTTTGGCAGCGCGGCTATGGTGGTCCGATGCTGCTCTCCGACCGCGACCTGGTCTCCGAGATCAAGGCCGGCACGCTGGGCCTGGAGCCGTTCGAGCCCACCCTGGTCCAACCTTCCAGCATCGACGTACGGCTGGACCGGCTGTTCCGAGTCTTCAACAACCACCTCTACACCCACATCGACCCGGCGATGCAGCAGGACGACCTGACGTCGGCGGTCGAGGTGCCCGACGGGGAGCCGTTCGTGCTGCACCCAGGGGAGTTCGTGCTCGCCTCGACGCTGGAGGTCATCTCGCTGGGCGACCAGCTCGCCGGCCGGCTGGAGGGCAAGAGTTCACTGGGACGGCTCGGGCTGCTCACGCACTCCACCGCCGGCTTCATCGACCCCGGCTTCTCCGGTCACGTCACGCTGGAACTCTCGAACGTGGCGAACCTGCCCATCACCCTCTGGCCGGGCATGAAGATCGGGCAGCTCTGCATCTTCCGGCTCTCCTCGCCGGCCGAGCACCCGTACGGCTCGGCGGTCTACGGCTCGCGCTACCAGGGGCAGCGGGGGCCGACGCCGAGCCGCGCGTGGCAGCACTGGCGCATCTGGCCCACCCGCTGAACCCGTGACGACGAGGGCCCGCCGCGACGAATCGCGACGGGCCCTCCGGTCATCACCCTCGATCAGCCTGGACGGCCGTAGCTGTGGATCGGGCCGTCGTCGACCTTCTTCATCTTGACCGGTTGACCGGCCTGCGAGGCGTGCACCACCCAGCCGCCGCCGACGTACATGCCGACGTGGTGGATGTCGCTGTAGTAGAAGACCAGGTCGCCGGGGCGCAGGTCGGCCTTGCTGACGTTCTTGGTGACGCGGCTCTGCGCGGCGGCGTTGTGCGGCAGGGACACCCCGGCCTTCGCCCAGGCGGCCAGCATCAGCCCGGAGCAGTCGTACGAGTTCGGGCCCTCGGCACCCCAGACGTAGGGCTTGCCGATCTGTGCGCAGGCGAACTTGACAGCAGTGCCGGCGGCGCCACCGGGGTAGCTGCCGGGGCAGGGCGCCGGCCGCAACGGACCGCCGCCACCGCTGCCGTACACCTTGAGGCGCAGCTTCTGCAGCTTGTCGATCTCCTCGTTGATCTGCTTCTTCTTCGCCGCCAGCTGAGCCTCGGTGCGGGTCAGCTGGGCCACCATCTCGTCGAGCGGCGCCTTCTGCGCGGCCAACTCGTCGCGCAGGTCGGCCACCTCGCGGATGTCCTGCTGCTGGTTGTGCGCGAAGCGGTCGAGCATCTCGAGTTGGCCGACCACCTCGCTGGGTGACTGGCTGCCCAGCACCGCGTTGACGGTCAGCACGGTCTCGCCCTTGTAGGCGCGCACGGCCAGGGCACTGACCTTGTCCATCGCGGCGTCGACCTGACGCTCCAGTGGGGCGATCCGGGCGGCCAGCGCCTGGGCCTGCCTGCGCTTGGCGGCGAGGTCGATCCGGGTGGCGTTGTGCTGTTCGATGATCGGTTCGAGTTTGTTCCAGTCGGCGTCGATCTGGCGCTCGATCTCGGCGACGGACGGGTCGGCGTGGGCCGCCGTGGCGCTGCCGGTCAGGACGACGGCGACGCCGGCCAGTGCGGCGAGCGCGGTGGTGAAGCGGGACCAGCGTGGGCGCGGCGTGATCGACACCGGGCCGGCTGCTGCCGACCGCTCGGACGACGGCCGCGGGGCATGGAGTGCCACCGGGGTTCCGTACTCCTTCTTCCTGACCGCCTACCGGGTTAGCTGACGGGTTCGGGCGGGAAGTCGGCGCCCTACCGCAGTGGCTGCGGATTCACCCCGGGGGGACATGGGTCCCCGGTTCGTTCGGAAACGACTCGGCGGTGTCGGTCCGTTACCGCCCGGGCTGGACGGAGCTGCTATCGGGCCGACGAATGACCAGAGTAGAGACGCTTGTTACCACTCCGCAACCCGTGCGGCAGTGACACTCCGTACCGATCGGAGAGGGTCACCGACCGTACGTGAAGATTTCTTTCCCGACGAGTCGACGCATGGAAAGGTATTGACGCGGACTCCCGACCGGCGCGAAGGTGACGTCATCTTCACCCGCGAAATCTAGGGGGTTCGATGCACCATCCAACCCTGCTCGCCGGCCGGCGTGCACTGCTCGCCGCCGCCGTGGTCGCCGCCGCGACCGCGGTCCCACCACCCACCAACGCCGCCGCCGCACCCACCGCCGACCGCCAGCAGCAGTACGCCGCCGCGGCGGCCGAGTACGGCGTACCGACCGACGTGCTGCTCGGCGTCTCCTACCTGGAGTCCCGCTGGGACAGCAACGCCGGCACACCCAGCACCAGCGGCGGTTACGGCCCCATGCACCTGACCGACGCCCGACACGTGGCCGCGCTGCCCGTGGGCGGCCACCACGACACCGGCACCGAGGACCCACGCGGCGACGACTCCCGTACCGCGCTGGCACCCGCGCCCCGGCCGGCCGGAAACCCGGCGCCACCGGCCGCCGCGTTGCAGACCGTGGATGCCGCCGCCGCACTGACCGGCGCGGCCCCCGACGCGCTGCGCACCGACGCCGACGTCAACATCCGGGGCGGGGCCGCGCTGCTGGCCTCGTACCAGCGGGAGTTGGGCGCACCGGTCGGTGCCGGCACCGACCCGGCCACCTGGTACGGCGCGGTGGCCCACTACGCCGGCGCGGACAGCGCCGACGCCGCGGCGGCCTTCGCCGACGAGGTCTTCACCACCATCGGCGCCGGCGAGTCGCGGGTGACCGACGACGGCCAGCGGATCACGCTGCCGGCCCGCGCGATCCGCCCGGAGCGCTTCTGGCTGGACCGACTGGGTCTGCGCCGGCTCGCCCGCCCGGACGGGCTGGAATGCCCCCGGACCATCTCCTGCGAGTGGATCCCGGCGCCCTACGCGGCGTTCGGCGACGGGGACTACGGCAACCACGACCTGTCCGACCGGCCCGCCCGGCAGAAGGTCGAGTACATCGTCATCCACGACACCGAGGGAAGCTGGGCCACCACCCTGCAACTCGTCCAGGACCCGACCTACGTGAGCTGGCACTACACGCTGCGCTCCGTGGACGGGCACATCGCCCAGCACGTCAAGACCAAGGATGTCGCCTGGCACGCCGGCAACTGGTACGTCAACGCCAAGGCGGTCGGGCTGGAGCACGAGGGCTTCGCCGCGCAGGGCACCTGGTACACCGAGGCGATGTACCGGACCTCGGCGAAGCTGGTCCGGCACCTCGCGCTGCGGCTGGGCGTCCCGCTGGACCGCCAGCACATCATCGGCCACGACAACGTGCCCGGCACCATCGCCGCGAACGTCCGTGGGATGCACTGGGACACCGGCCCGTACTGGGACTGGACCCACTACTTCGAGCTGCTGCACGCGCCACGGTTGGACACCGGCACCCCGGCCACCGGTCTGGTCCGGATCGACCCGGACTTCGCCACCAACCAGCCGGCGTTCGTCGGCTGCGTGACCGCCGGCGTGCCGTGCGCGCCACGCGGCTCCTCGGCGGTGGTGCTGCGCTCCGCGCCGGCCGCGGACGCGCCACTGGTCAACGACATCGCGCTGCGCCCCGACGGCACCCCGAACACCATGGAGGTGTCGGATCACGGCGCTCGCGCCTCCGCCGGCCAGACGTACGCGCTGGCCGGGCGGCAGGGTGACTGGACGGCGATCTGGTACCTCGGGCAACGGGCCTGGTTCCACAACCCGGCGTCCGCGCCCACCGCCAGCTGGACCGTCGGTCTGGTGGCCACCCCGAAGCCCGGCCGGGCCACCATCCCGGTCTACGGGCGGGCCTACCCGGAGCAGGCGGCCTATCCGGCCGGCGTGCCCTACCAGACGATCTCGCCACTGCAGTACACCCTGGCCGCCGGGCAGCGGTACGCCGTCGGCGCGGTGCTGCCGGGTGAGTACTACCGGGCCAGCACTGTCGACGGCTCCTCGCCCGGTGACTGGACGGTGATCCGCGGCAAGAACCGGTACGCGCAGATCCAGTTCGGCCACCGCATCATGTACGTCGACCTGGCCGACGTGCAGCTCGTGCCGTCCCCGGTGGGCGCACCCCGCTGAGCACCACGACGGCCCCCGGTCGGTGACCGGGGGCCGTCGTGTCGCACGTTGTGGATCAGGGTCTCCGGAACCCGGCGACGGGCATCGTGTTGATGCTCGACACCTGCACCGGTTTACCGGCACGTGGTGCGTGCACCATCTGGTTGTTACCCAGATACAGCCCGACATGACTCAGGCCGGAGAAGAAGAAGACCAGGTCACCGGGGCGGGCGTCGGCTCGCGCGACGGCCTTCCCCTCGTTCCACTGGTCACCGGTGTGGTGGGTGAGGGAGATCCCGGCCGCCTTGTAGGCGTACTGGGTCAACCCCGAGCAGTCGAACGAGTTCGGGCCGGTGGCACCCCAGACGTACGGCTTGCCGACCTTTCCGCAGGCGGTCCTGATCGCCGTGCGGGCGGCCGCGCTGACCACCCCGTTGATGGTCGGGCAGGCCGCGGTCACCACAGTGGTCTTCGGCATCGACGCCTCAAGCTGCTTGATCTCGGCGTCGATCTGCTTCTTCTTCGCCGCCAGCTCGTTCTGCTGCTTGGTCTGAGTGGTGATCAGGGCGTCCAGCTTCTGCTTCTCGCCGTCGTACTTGGCCCGCACGGCAAGGACGCCCTCGACCTCCTTGCGCTCCTGCGCGGCAAGCCGGTCGAGGATGGTGAGCTGCTCGGTGAGCGTGTCCGGCTTGGCGCTGACCAGCAGTGCGCCAATGTCGTGCGACGGGCCCGAGATGTAGTAGCGGGAGGCGAGATCGCCGACCCGGTTGAGCGCCAACTCGCTCTGCAACGCCAGCGGCTCGATCTTTTTCTGTAGGTCCACCGACTTCTGCCGATTGACCTTCAGCTGCGCCCTGACCTTGTTGTACTGCTCGATAGTGGGCTCCAACTGCTCCCACTTCTTGTCGATCTGCGCTTCGATCTCGTCGACCGTGGGCGCGGCGTGCGCCGGGGCGGCAAGCAGGCCCGCGCCGACCACCGCGGCGGCGACCAGGACGAGCAGACGGTGACCAGCCCGGCGTAGACCACCCGGCCGAGCAGACGCATTCAGGTCGTGACGATGAGGGGGCATGGTTGCCACCGGCACCGACTCCTTTGCAACCGACCGCCGGGCGCCTCGCGTGAGGGAAGGGCCGAGGCAGACGACCCACAGCGGTCGGTGCCTCACATTAGGGAAGCGCGGGGCGGTAATCAAGGCGAGTGGAGAAACCGTCACTGTCGTGCAACCGCTTGCACACCAAGGGTATTGGCGTATCAACCAACGATTGCCGTCAATACATCATCAAGAGTGACCACACCGAGCGGGCGCCGGCCGTCGCTGACCAGCACCATGTGCCGCCGTTCGCGGCGCATGGCCAGCAGCAGATCCGCCAGCGTACGCTCCGGCGGCACCACCGCCAGCGGTCGGTAGACCTGGGCCGGCACCGGCGACCGGCGACCCTGCCCGGCGTACCCGAGCACGTCCTTGACGTGCACGAAGCCGAGCACCCGACGGGTCGACCGCTGCACCACCGGGAACCGGGACCGGCCGGTCCGGGTCGCCAACACCTCCAACGACGCCGGCGAGACGTCCTCGGCCACCGTCACCACCGTCGACCACGGCTGTAGGGCATCCGCCGCGGTGCGGCTGTGCAGGGCCAGGGCACCGGTGATCCGCGCGTGCTGCTCCTCGTCGAGCAACCCCTCGGTGCGGGCCTGCGAGACGAGCCCGGCCAACTCCTCGGCGGTGAACACCGTCTTCACCGCCTCGGACGCCTCGATCCGCCAGATCGCGAGCACCCGGCGGGCCGCCCACTTCATCGCGAGCAGCAGCGGCTTGGTGGCCACACAGAACGCCAGCATCGCCGGGCCGAGCCAGAGTGCGGAGACCTCCGGACCGGCCAGCGTGATGTTCTTCGGCACCATCTCACCGACGACCGTGTGCAGGAAGACCACCACGCCCAGGGCCAGCACGAAGGCCACCGGGTGTACCGCCCGCTCGGGCAGGCCGGCCGCGTGGAACGGTGGCTCCAGCAGGTGCGCCAACGCCGGCTCGGCGATCGCGCCCAGGCCCAGCGAGCAGACAGTGATGCCGAGCTGCGCGCCAGCGATCATCAACGGGATCTGGTTCATCGCCGACAACGCCCACCGGGCCCGCTTCGACCCGGCGGCCAGCGGCTCGATCACCGTGCGGCGGGACGCGATGAGCGCGAACTCACTGCCCACGAAGAACCCGTTGCCGAGGAGCAGCAGGACGGTCACCAGCAGCTCAGTCATCGTCGTCCGGTTCCGCCGGGCGCAACACCCGGACCTGCTCGATCCGGTGCCGTTCCACCTCGACCACCGTGAACTCCCAGCCGCTCGCCTCGACCGTCTCGCCGGCCAACGGGATGTGCCCGAGCTGGGCCATCAGGAAGCCGGCCAACGTCTCGTAGGGCCCCTCGGGGAGCCGGAAGCCGGTCTGCTCGGCCACCTCGTCGGAGCGGAGCACCCCGTCGACAAGCACGGTCCGCTCGCCACCGGGCACGGTCAACTCGACCGGGTCGGGGTCGTCCACACTCGCCGGGTCGAACTCGTCGGCGATCTCCCCGACCAACTCCTCGACGAGGTCCTCGATCGTCACCACGCCGTCCGTGCCGCCGTACTCGTCGACAACGATGGCCAGGTCGGCCCCGGCCGCCTTCAACGCGGCCAGCACGCCGTCCAGGTTGAGGCTCTCCGGCACGTACACCGGCTCACGGGCCACCGAACCGACGATGGTCGACGCCCGGTCGGCCAGCGGCACGCCCAGCGCGTCGGGCACCCCGGCCACGCCGGTCACCAGGTCCAGGGTCTCCTCGTACACCGGGAACCGGGTCCGCCCGGTCTGCCGGGACTGCTCAAGCAACTCGGCCACGGTGGCCGTGGCACGCAGCGCGACCACGTCCACCCGGGGGGTCATCGCCTCGGCGGCCCGCTTGTCGCCGAACCGGATGGTACGACGCAGCAGCATCGCGGTGTCGGTCGGCAGCGCGCCGGCCCGAGCCGAGATGGCCGCCAGCAGGCCCAGCTCCTCCGGCGAGCGGGCGCTGGCCAGCTCCTCCTGCGGCTCGACGCCGAGCGCCCGGACCAGCCGGTTAGCGGAGCCGTTCAACCCCCGGATCAGCCAGCCGAACGTCCGGGAGAAGGTGTGCATCGGACCGGCAGTGGCCAGCGCCGCCGGCATGGGCCGGGCCAGCGCCGCGTTCTTCGGCACCAGCTCACCGAAGAGCATGGAGAGCAGCGTGGCGAGGGCCAACGCCAGGAACGGGGTGAACCGCTCGGTGCTCTCCCCGGCCAGCGGGTGCAACAGCGGGGTGAAGAGCCGCGCCAGGGCCGGCTCGGCCAGGTAACCGGTGAGCAGTGCGGTGATGGTGATGCCGAGCTGCGCGCCGGAGAGTTGGAAGGAGAGTTCGCGCAGCGCCGCGCGTACCGTCAGGGCGGCCTGGTCGCCCGCGGCGGCCCGCCGGTCGATCTCCGCGCGGTCGACAGTGACCAGGGCGAACTCGGCCGCGACGAAGAACGCGTTGCCCGCGGTCAGCGCAACGAAACCGACCAGGGGCAACAGCGTCGTCAAGAGTAGGCCGTCGATGTCGCCTCACCTCGGCGAGATTCTTGCACGACGGCGGCGGACCCTGAGGGCCGCCGCCGTCGATGTGCAGAACCCCCGGGGGTACGCGCCTCAGCCGCCGACCGGCGCCGTCTCCCGGCCGCCCTGCGGCTGCTCCGGCTTGACCGAACGGAGCAGCACGCTCGCCACGTCGACGACCTCGACCTGCTCGCCGGCGCCCTTGCCGTTGACCCCGTCGTTGAGCATCGTCGAGCAGAACGGGCAGCCGACAGCGACCGTCTTCGCCCCGGTGGCCATGGCCTCCTCGACCCGGTCCACGTTGATCCGCTTGCCGATCTTCTCTTCCATCCACATCCGCGCGCCGCCAGCGCCGCAGCAGAAGGAACGCTCGCTGTTGCGGGGCATCTCGGTGAGCTCGCCGGCGATGGCGTCACCGAGAACCTCACGGGGGGCCGCGAAGACCCGGTTGTGCCGACCGAGGTAGCAGGGGTCGTGGTAGGTGACGCCGCCGTCGACCGGCTGCACCGGGGTGAGCTTGCCGGTGGCGACCAGGTGGGCAAGCAGTTGGGTGTGGTGGACCACCTCGAACTCGCCGCCGAGCTGGCCGTACTCGTTGCCCAGGGTGTTGAAGCAGTGCGGGCAGGTCGCGACGATCTTGCGCTTGGCCTTTTCGCGGCCCTCGAACGCCTCGTTCAGCGTCTCCACGTTCTGCTGGGCGAGCATCTGGAAGACGAACTCGTTGCCGATCCGCCGCGCCGGGTCGCCCGAGCAGGTTTCGCCCTCGCCCAGGATCGCGAACGTCACGCCCGCCTCGTTGAGCAGCGTGGCCACCGCGCGGGTGGTCTTCTTGGCCCGGTCCTCGAACGCACCGGCACAGCCGACCCAGAAGAGGTACTCGAAGTCGTCCACCTCGCCGACCCGGGGCACCTCGAAGTCGAGACCCTTGGTCCAGTCCTCGCGGGTGTTCGGCGGGGCGCCCCACGGGTTGCCCTTGTTCTCCAGGTTGCGCAGCATCACGCCGGCCTCGGAGGGGAAACTCGACTCGATCAGCACCTGGTAGCGGCGCATGTCGACGATGTGGTCCACGTGTTCGATGTCCACCGGGCACTGCTCGACGCAGGCGCCGCAGGTGGTGCAGGACCAGAGCACGTCCGGGTCGATGACACCGCCCTCCTCGGCGGTGCCGATCAACGGCTTGTCCGCCTCGGCCAGGGCCAGCACGTCCAGGTGGGCGAGCTGCGCCTGGGTGGCCTTCTCCTCGCCGGTCAGATCCTTGCCGCCGCCGGCCAGCAGGTAGGGCGCCTTGGCGTACGCGTGGTCGCGCAGGCTCAGCACGAGCAGCTTGGGTGACAGCGGCTTGCCGGTGTTCCAGGCCGGGCACTGCGACTGGCAGCGGCCGCACTCGGTGCAGGTGCTGAAGTCCAGTAGGCCCTTCCAGCTGAACTGCTCGACCTGGGCGACGCCGAACTGGTCCTTCTCCGGGTCGGCCTCCTCGAAGTCGAGCGGCTTGCCCTGGCTCGTCATCGGGCGCAGCGCACCGAGGCCGGAGCCGGCCGGCCTGGTCGGCTCACGCTTGAAGAAGATGTTGGGGAACGCCAGGAAGCGGTGCCAGGCGACGCCCATTGTGACGTTCAGCGAGATGACGATCAGCCAGGTCATCGAGATAATGATCTTGATGGCGGCGGCGACGCTGACCCCGTCCGCCCAGTCGGGCAGCACCGCACCGACCGCGTGACTGACCGGGGTGGCCCAGAACGGGAACTCGAAGTGGTCCGTGGCGACCTTGAAGCCCCGGATCACGAACCCGAAGATCAGGACCAGCAGCACGATCCACTCGACGAAGTAGCCCTGCCACATGGTCGAGCCGGTGAACCGGGACCGCCCGCCCGGCCGGGTCGGCCGGTTGCGCAGCCGGATCGCCATCAGCACCACGATGCCGACCAGGCCCAGCACCCCGATGATCTCGGTGACCAGGCCGAAGATCGTCCAGTGCCCGACGACCGGCAGGCCACCGTCCGTGGTGACCACCTCGAAGTACGCCTCGAGCACCAGCAGCGACAGCACGACGAAGCCGACCATCACGAACCAGTGCGCGGCGCCCACCACGCCCCACTTGAGCATCCGGGTGTGGCCGGCCGTCTCCACCAGCATGGTCCTGGCACGAGCGACCTTGTCGGTGAACCGTTCCGGTGCGGGCTGCCCGAGCCGGATGACTGCCACCATCTTCAGGACCGCACGCACCGCAAGCCACACCGCCACGGCGGTGATGGCGGCCGCGAGGATCGTGGTGACGATCTGGACGCTGCCCATCGAGTTGGCCTCCCCGGTCTGCTGCCTGATGACCTCGCTCTGCTCGGTCATGCAGTGCAGCCTACGCGAAGGTTACCCAGCAGTAACGTGAGTCATCTCGCAGTAGGCCACGCTGCCTGCGGACACCCTAGGGGGCCCCATCCGATCCTGCCGGGCAGGGGCACGGTGGGGTGACGTGGAACCGCCGACGCGACGGCCCCGAGCCGGCTCAGCGCCAGCGGGAGAGCAGCGCCAGCGACGCGACCATCGCGCCGAAGCCGACAGCGAGGTTCCAGTAACCCCACGCCATGACCGGGTACTCCTGCTCGGACAGGTAATAGAGCACCAGCCAGCCGATGCCGACGACGATCAAGGCGACCGCGGTGACCGGCAACCACACCGGGCTAGGCTTGCGCGTCGACGCCGCCGTCGTCGGACGGACGTCCGTCGGCGGGGTGTACACCTTCTTCTTGCGGACCTGAGACTTGGGCACGACGCTCTCCAGAGGGGTGACGACCTCGTCCGGCCTGACAACCGGGCGCGGGGGCGACGGTCCATGGCCAATAATGTTCGACAGCTAGCGTAGTCCCGATTGCCCGTCCGGACCATGAATGGGGTCAGGCCGGCGCACGGAGTGACCGAAAAAGGCGGGACTGTTCGCATCACCGGCCCGGCCGGGGCGGACCGATCCACGACACGCGGAAGGAACGCTCGGTGGAGTACACATCCGGCGCAACCTCCTGGCAGAAGGTCCTCCGACGGGCCGCCGCCGGGCTACTGCCCCGGCGACCGCGTCAACGCCGACCGGGCTGGTCGATCGGGGTGCCCCTGATCGCCGCCGCGGCGGGGCTGCTCTTCACCACCACCGCGACCACCGCTGGCGGCACCGCGCTGCGTGAGGACCGACGGCCCCAGCTCAACCAGCTCATCGAGGACCGGCGCGAGCAGGTGGCGGCGAGCGAACGCCGGGCCGCCACGCTGCGCGACGAGGTCCAGCAACGGACCAACACGCTGGCCGGCTCGGACGCCCCGATCAAGGATCAGCAGGATCGCGCCCAGGGCAGCCTCCAGGCCGCCGGGTTCACCGCCCTCGCCGGGCCGGGGGTCACCGTCGAGCTGAACGACGCGCCGCAGCTCGACCAGACCCAGTCGGACGCCGACAACGACGACCTGGTGGTGCACCAGGCGGATGTGCAGGCGGTGGTCAACGCGCTCTGGGCCGGCGGAGCGGAAGCCGTGTCAATCATGAACGTCCGCGTGCTCGCAACCAGCGCGGTACGCTGCGTCGGTAACACCCTGCTGCTCCACGGCCGGGTGTACTCCCCACCGTTCAAGATCGTAGCGATCGGCGATCCCGCTGCCCTCCAGCAGGCCCTCGCCAGCTCTCAGGGAGTCCAGTGGTTCAAGGACGCGGTCGACGACTACCAACTCGGCTACAAGGAAACGGCATCAACGGTGCGAGTCCCGGCATTCGAGGACTCGACCTCCCTACGCTCGGCCACGGTGCCTAAGTGAGCGCGCCCGACGAGCGCCGCGACGGGCGGCACCGGGACCAGGCCGACGATCCGACCGCCTTCCTACCCAAGGTTGACCGGCCCGAGCCGGCGCCGGTTCGGCCGACCCCGGCCGGCAACTGGCCCGAGCCGATGCTGCCCGCCCGGCCCGATGCGTCGCGCCCGCCGGCCACGCCTGAGCCTCCCCGCCCGGCCGACCCGACCCCCGGTCCCCGGGGTGTCGAGGCACCCCCGCCGTGGCCAGGCAGCACCGCCCCCCGACCCGGGCCGCACGGAGGGTCCGACGGTCCGCCCGCGGCCGGCCGGCCGGCCGTGACCAACCCGGGCCCGCTACGGCCCGCCGCCCCGATCCGACCCCCCACGCCCACCGGCCCGTCCACCCGACCGGCGCCCGGGGCCGCCGCGCCCACCCATCCGGCAGCGCCGGCCACCGGTGGCGCGTCAGGTGCCACCGGGACCCCCCCGAGCACGCCCGGTGGGATGCCGACCCGGCCGACGACCTCCGGCACGCCGGGTCAACAGGCCCCGTCCGGCCCCCCGACGCCACCGCTTGCCGACTCACCGACCGCGTTCATCCCCCAGATCACCGCCCGGCCCGCACGCCCGACCGGCTCCCCTGCCGCTTCGTCCGCGCCCGGCCCGGATGCCTCCTCTTCCGCCGGGGCGACCCGTGTCCCGCCCACCGGGCCGGGCCGGGCCCCCGCCACCGGGCCGGATCGCGTCGCCGACCCGGCCGCCACCGCCTTGATTCCCGCCGTGCCCGCCACCCCCACCACCCGCCCACCAACGATGGACTCGACAGCGCTGATGGGTGCCGTCCCCCGCACGGCAGGCCCCCAGGAGCCGACCGGTGGCGGCGACAACCCCGGCGAGCCGCCCCGGCCCCGGCGCGGCGAGCGGGTGGTCCAACTCCGGCCACACCAGACCGGCGAGGGCTACAAGAGCGTCTACTCCGAGCTCACCCGCCCGTCGTTCGGCTCCCGACTGCGCACCGGCGTCCGCGTCACCGGCGAAATCCTGATCACCTTTGGCCTGGTGGTGCTGCTCTTCGCCGGCTACGAGGTGTGGGGCAAGTCGGCAATCGTCGACGCCCACCAGCACGACCTCAACAAGGCACTGGCACAGGCGTGGGGCCCGACCGACGACCCGACCGTCGCTCCGTCGGTCGGGCCGAGCGTCAAACCGTCGCCCCCGGTACGCGGCAAGCCGCTCGCCGGCCTCTACATCCCCAAGCTCGACAAGAACTGGGTAGTGGTCGAAGGCGTCACGCAGCAGGACATCCGCTTCGCCCCGGGCCACTACCCGGGCAGCGCCCTGCCCGGCCAGGTCGGCAACTTCTCCGTCGCCGGCCACCGCAACCGGGCCACCTTCTGGCGGCTGGACGAACTCGACGAGGGCGACGCGATAGTGGTCGAGGGCAAGACCGACTGGTACGTCTACCTGGTGTCGCGGTCGCGGATCGTCCGGCCCACCCAGGTCGAGGTGGTGGCGCCGGTGCCCGGCGAGCCGGACAAGAAGCCGACAAAGCGGATGCTCACCCTGACCACGTGCAACCCGAAGTTCGACAACTACCAGCGCCTGATCATCCACGCCGAGCTGGACCGCACCCAACCCAAGTCGGCGGGCCGCCCGGCGGAGCTGGGAGGCTGACCCGATGTATGCGTTCATCTGGCGCAAACTTCCCTTCGGCCTGGCCGGAAAGCTGATCGGCTCGGTGCTGCTGGTGGCCTCCACGGTGGCCCTGCTCTGGTACTTCGCCTTCCCCTGGGCCGAACCCCTGTTGCCCTTCGACGACGTGCAGGTCGAGTCCGGCGTCCCCGCGGAAACGGGCGACGGCGGCCCGGCGACCGGCGACGCCCCGGCGGGCGACGAGCACGAGCTGCCGTACGACACCGACCAGAACAACCCCGCGCCGCCCTCCCCGAGCAGGTGACAATGCGCATCCTGGTGATCGACAACTACGACTCGTTCGTCTTCAACCTCGTGCAATATCTCGGCCAGCTCGGCGTGGCCTGCGAGGTCCGCCGCAACGACGAGATCGACGTCGACGCGGTGGGCAGGGTGGGCGCGGCCGGCATCCTGCTCTCACCGGGGCCGGGCAGCCCCGACCGGGCCGGCATGTGCCTGGACGTCATCCGCCAGTACGCGGGCGAGCTGCCGATCTTCGGTGTCTGCCTCGGTCACCAGGCGATCGGCGAGGCGTTCGGGGCGACAGTGACGCGCGCACCCGAACTGCTGCACGGCAAGACCTCCGAGGTACGGCACCAGTCGGTCGGCGTACTCGCCGGCCTGCCCGACCCGTTCACCGCCACCCGGTACCACTCGCTCGCGGTGTTGCCCGAGACGCTCCCGGACGAGCTGGAGGTCACCGGCTGGACCGGCTCCGGCGTGGTGATGGCGATGCGGCACCGGACCCTTCCGATCGAGGGCGTCCAGTTCCACCCGGAGTCGGTGCTCACCGAGGGCGGCCACCTGATGCTTGCCAACTGGCTGGCCGGTTGCGGTCACCAGGAGGCGTTGGAGCGCGCGCCCGCGCTGGCCGCCGAGGTCGACGCCCGCCGCCGGTCGGCCTTCGCCACCACCTGAGGCTCCGCCGCTCGATCAGCGGTCAGCACCCTGGCCGGTCACGACGCGCAGCGCGTCCTGCACCGCCGGACTCGCGGGCGAGTGGATCGCTGGCGGGCGACCACGGACCGTGTCCCATGCCGCCTTGCCGCTGGCGAAGTACTCCCGGATCGACTTCTCGACGAACATGAGCCGTCCGCAACCGTCGCACCGTGCGGTGACCCCGTCGACGTCGAGGCCGAGCTGCCGGCACAGTGTCACCGCCCGGGGCAGATGAAAGGACTGGGTCACGATCAGGGCCCGCTGGACGCCGTACACCTCGCGCGCTCGGGCGCAACTGTCGTACGTGTCCAGGCCGAACGGGTCGGCCACCACGCGACGCGCGTCGACACCGAGTCCGGTGAGATACGCCGTCATCACCGCTGGCTCGTCACCCGACGTGCCGCCGCCGTCGCCCGACACGAGCACGACCTTGGCCCGCCCGCTGGTCACCAACTCGGCGGCGGTCTCCAGGCGGCCGGCGAGCCGGTCACTGGGCCGTTGCCGATCGGCCGCCACGGCGGTACCGAGGACGATCACCACGTCGGCGGTCGGCGCGTCGGCCTCGTCGTACACGTGGTCGCGGGCGGCGATCGTCGTCCACAGCCACGGAAGACTGGTGAGCAGCAGCGCGACGACCGCCAGGATGGCCACGCGTCCGCGGCGTCGAGGACGTCGGCTCACCACCGACCCGACGCCGGACACATCGGCGTCACTCACACCGCCGCCTGAGCCTGCCACCGGCCGGCCAGGGGCTCCGCCCACGCGCCCTAGTCCTCGGGCAGCCGGCTCGGCGGGGGCGGGATCGGCAGACCGAGGCCACCCCCGCCGCCGGGCGTGGTTGGCGTGGCCGTCGGCGTGCCGGTCGGCGTCCCGGGGGTCGGCGTCTCGACCACCTTCTCCGGGATGCTGATCTCGATGGTCACGGTCCTGTCCTTGGCCAGTTCGGTGCCCGCGTTCGGACTCTGCTTCTGGACCCGACCCGCACGGTCCGCCGGCACCTCGTCACCATCGCGGAACTCGACCTTGTAACCCGCCTCGCGAAGCTCCTCGGCGGCCTCGTCCCGGGTCGAGTTGATCACATTGGGCACCTTGCTGACGTTGCCCCTGGAGACCTCGACGATCACCTTGCTGCCCTGCGCGACGGTGGTCCCCGACGGCGGAGTCAACTTCAGCACGGTGCCCTTGGTCGCGGGGTTGTCCACCTGCTTGTCCTGGACCACCAACCCCTGGCCCTCAAGCTGGGACTTGACGTTCTCGTACTGCGAATTGATCAAACCAGGGGGGATCTTCACGTCGGGCTTGCCGTCGCAGAGCTGAATGGTCACCGTGCCGGACTGCGCCAGCCGAGTGTTCGGTGCCGGATCCTGCTTGGCGACAGTGTCCTTCGTACAGTCGTTGTCCCGGACCGGCTCACCCAGCTTCGGCTGAAGGTTGGCGGCCTGGATCTCGGCGACCGCGACCGCCTGGCTCTTGCCGGTGAGGTTCGGCACCGCCTTGTTGGCCTTCTCCTGCTGCTGGTTCCAGAGCAGGGCGGCGACCAGGGCGATCACCGCCAGCACGCCGACCGCGCTGAACGTCGCGATCAGCCAGGAGGACGCCTTGCGCTGGCGCGGGTCACCCACCCGGGCCATCTGCCCGGTCTGCGGCCCACCGGCGGCAACCGGGTAACCACCCCGGCCGCCGGCCGGGGCCATCGCCACCGTCTCCGCCTCGCGCAGCACCGGGGTGGCCAACACGGGCCGGCCGGCGGCGGCGCGGAGCAGGTCGGCACGCATTTCGCCGGCGCTCTGGTAGCGGTTGAGCGGATTCTTCGACAGCGCCTTCAACACGATCGCGTCGACCGCCGGGGTGACGTCCGGGTTGATGTCGCTCGGCGTTGGCGGTGTCTCCCGTACGTGCTGGTAGGCAACACTGACCGGGCTGTCCCCGACGAACGGCGGGTGCCCACAGACCAGCTCGAAGAGCACGCAGCCGGCCGCGTACACATCGGAACGGGCGTCGACGGCCTCACCGCGCGCCTGCTCCGGGGACAGGTACTGCGCTGTGCCGATCACCGCGCTGGTCTGTGTCATGGTGGTCGCGCCGCTGGCCAACGCGCGGGCGATGCCGAAGTCCATCACCTTGACCTGGCCGGTCTGGGTGAGCATCACGTTGCCGGGCTTGATGTCCCGGTGGATGATGCCGTGCCGGTGGCTGAACTCCAGCGCGGCGCACATGTCGGCACAGATCTCCAGCGCCCGACGCGGCTGTAGCCGGCCCTCGGCGCCGAGGACCTCCTTCAAGGTCAGACCGTTGACGAACTCCATCACGATGAACGGCAGTGTCTCGCCGGTCGGCGCGGTCTCCTCACCGGTGTCGTAGACCGCGACGATCGCCGGGTGGTTGAGCGACGCGGCGTTCTGCGCCTCCCGGCGGAACCGCATCTGGAACGTCGCGTCCCGGGCCAGGTCGGTCCGGAGCATCTTGATCGCGACGTCCCGACCGAGCCGGAGATCGCGACCGCGGTGCACCTCGGCCATGCCGCCGTAGCCGAGCAGCTCGCCGACCTGATACCTGCCACCGAGCAGGCGGGCCTGCGCTGTCATCGCGTCTGTCGTCCTTCGCTCGTCGTCGTCCCGCCGTCACCCGGCTGGAGTCGTATCTCCCGACGGTACGACGTCTGGGTCGGATCGTCGCGCCCGTCGAGTCGCAGCGCGCCGGACGTCGCGGTGCGCGCACTCGTCCCGACGGGTTCGCCGGCCTGCGACTGCTTCTTCAGGTTGTAGGAAATCACGCCGGAGCAGAGCAGGACCAGCACGGCCAGGAAGATGGCGAGGAGCACCATGCCGGGCCGGGACCGTCGGGGCTCGGGGGACGGCGCCGACGGGACGGCCTGCCGGGCGTACGCCGCCGGTTGTTGCTGCCGGGGCGGTGCCGACGGCACCGCCGCGGCACCGCGCGGGTATCCGTTCGGTGCGGCCGGCGGCCGGGCGGACGGGACGGACGGCGCGACGGCGGTGGGGCGCGGCTGCTGGGCCGACGCGACAGCGGTCGGCCTCAGTCCGGCGGCCGGCGGACGGGCGCCCGGCGGACGCATCTGATGCGCCTGCGGCACCTGGGCCCGACCGGGCGCGGCCGGCGAGGCCGGCGCCGCGGAGACCGGCCCGGAGTTGCCACCGGCCCTGGCCTGCTGGGAGAGCGCGGCCTTGAGCTGACGGGCGACCCCGGCGAGGGCGGCGGCGCTCGGCCAGCGTGCGGCCGGGTCCTTGGCCAACGCCCGTTCCACAAGCGCGCGGACCTGCGGGGGGATGTCGGCGGGCAGCGGCCGGGGCGTCTCCCGCACGTGCCGCATGGCGATGTCGAGCGGGTTGTCGCCCTCGAACGGACGTCGCCCGGCAAGGCACTGGTAGGCGACCACGCCGAGCGCGTACACGTCCGACGCCGGGCTGGCCACGCCGCCGGTGGCCTGCTCGGGTGAGATGTACGAGGCGGTGCCGAGCACCGAACCAGCGGCGGTGAGCTGGCCGACCAGGTCGGAGCGGGCGATGCCGAAGTCGGTGAGCACCAGCGTGCCGTTCGGCCGGACCAGCAGGTTGCCCGGCTTCACGTCGCGGTGCACGATGCCCTTCTCGTGCGCGGCGTGCAACGCGTCCGCGGCCTGCGCGACGAGGGCCATCGTCCGGGCCGGGGTGAGCCGGCCGACCCGACTCAGCGTGGACGACAGCGCGTCGCCCTCGACGTACTCCATGACCAGGAACGCGATCTGCTGGTCGTTGCCGAAGTCGTAGACGTCAACCACCCCGGGGTGGTTGATCGTGGCCATGGTGCGGGCCTCACCGCGGAACCGCTCGGCGAAGTCCGGGTCGTCGAGCAGGGCCGGGAGCAGGCTCTTGACCGCGACCGTCCGGCCGAGCACCTGGTCCGTGCCGCGCCAGACGTCGCCCATGCCGCCGCTGGCGATCCGCTCGTCGAGACGGTAGCGGTTGCCGAGCTGGACGCCGGGGCTGAGCATGTCAGCGACCCCCAGGGTCGGCGATGGCGCCCCGCATGATCTGGCCGGCGATCCGGGCTGCCTCACCGCTGCCACCAGGGCCGGCCTGCTCGAGCATCACGCAGACCGCGGAGACCGGCGTGCCGTTCTTGTCCAGTGCGAAGCCGATGAACCAACCGTGGTCGGGTCGGTCCGGCGCGGACTGCGCGGTGCCGGTCTTGCCACCGACCGTGTAACCGCTGATCGCGGCCTTCCGTCCGGTGCCGTTCTGGACGACGCTGACCATCATCTCGCGCAGGTCGGCGGCGATCTGCGGCTCGACGGGCTGACGCAGCTCCCGCGGCTTCGCTGTGTAGTAGCTGGTGGTCCGATCCGGGGCGAGCCACTGCTGGACCAGGTACGGCCGCATCTGGCTGCCGTTGTTGGCGATCGCCCCGGCGATCATGGCGCCTTCGAGCGGGGTCATCCGGACGTTGTTCTGGCCGATCGAGGACTGGGCCAGTGCGGCCTGGTCGGTGCTGCCGTCCGGGTTCTGGATGTCCCCGGTCCGGCTGGCCGCCGTGGGCAGACCGCCTTCGCCGAGGTGACCGACGGTGAGGTCGTCCTGCTCGAAACCGAACTGGCGGGCCTTCTCCTTGATCGTGTCGGCGCCGAGCCGCACGCCGAGTTGCGCGAAGCCGGTGTTGCACGACTCGGTGACCGCCTCCAGCAGGGTGACCTTGGGCTGCGGGCAGATCGACGGATCGGCGTTGCGGATCGGGGTGCCGGAGGTGGGCGGCGTCCAACTGGCGCCGGCCGGGATCTGGGTGGTCTTGCTGACGCCGTTCTCCAGCGCCGCCGCGGCAACCACGATCTTGAACGTGGAGCCCGGCGGCAGCGTCTCGCTGAGCGCCCGGTTCTTCAGCGGACCCGTCGGGTCCTGATCCAGCTTGTTGAACGCCGCGGCCGCCTCGTTGCCATCGTGGCTGGCCAGCGGGTTCGGGTCGAAGCTGGGCATGGAGACCAGCGCCTGCACCGCCCCGGTACGCGGGTCGATGGCGATGGCCGCGCCCCGCTTCGCCCCCACCTGGTTGTTACGCAGCTGGTTGTAGGCCGCATCCTGAGCCCGCTTGGAGAGCGCGAGCAGCACGTTGCCGCCACCGGTGTCGTCGCCGGTGAACATGTCCTTCAACCGGTCGCCGATCAACTGGTCGCTGGTGCCGGCCAGGAAGTCGTTCTCCACCCGCTCGACGCCCTGCTCCGCCAGATTGACCGGCTTGTAGCCGAGCACGTGGGCGTACTCCGCGCCGCCCGGGTAGCTGCGCAGGAACTTCAGCTTGCCGCTGGTCTCCTTGCTGGTGGCCAGCGCGGTGCCGCCGGCCTCGATGTTGCCGCGCTTGCGCTTGTAGTCGGCAACCTGGACCCGACCGTTGTAGTCGCTGGTGCGGTACTCGTCGGCCTTCTGGAACTGCACCCAGTTGAGGTTCGCGAAGAGCAGGCCGAACAGGACCATGACGACGACGCCGACGCGGCGCAGTGGTGCGTTCACGGCTTGATCACCTCCGTGGGAGCACCGTGCAGCTGCTCCGGCGCGCCACCGGCGGGTCGGGCAGCCTTGCTGGCGCTCCCGGCGACCGGCCGGCGGGCTCCGTCGGAGACCCGCAGCAGTACCGCGATGAGCAACCAGTTGGCCATCAGCGACGAGCCACCGGCGGACAGGAACGGGGTGGTCTGACCGGTCAGCGGGATGAGCTTGCTGATCCCACCGACGATCACGAAGACCTGGAGGCCGAGGGTGAACGCGAGACCGCCGGCGAGGAGCTTGCCGAACGAGTCCCGGACCGCGAGCGCGGCCCGCAGGCCCCGCTCCACGATCAACAGGTAGACGACAAGCAGGGCCGAGAGACCGAAGAGGCCGAGCTCCTCACCGAGACCGGCGAAGATGAAGTCGTTCTGCACCTCGGGCAGGATGTCCGGTTGGCCACCGCCCGGCCCGGCGCCGAAGAGCCCACCCGTGCCCAGGGCGAGCAGCCCCTGCACGAGTTGGTAGCCCTTGTCGGTCGGGTCGGCGAACGGGTCCAGCCAGATCTCCGCCCGGACGTAGAAGTTGGCGAACGGGCCGCCGACTGTCGAGCCGAGGACGTAGGCGAGGTAGGCCCCACCGAAGAAGAGGACCAGACCGATAAGCAGCCAACTGACCCGTTCGGTGGCGATGTAGAGGGTCACCACGAACATGCCGAAGTAGAGCAGCGAGGTGCCCAGGTCCTTCTCGAAGACGAGGACCAGGAGGCTGACCAGCCAGACGCCGACCACCGGGCCGAGGTCGCGCCCGCGCGGGAAGTCGATGCCGAGGAACCGTCGGCTGGCCAGCGACAGCACCTCGCGCTTGCGGACCAGGTAGTAGGCGAAAAAGACAAGCAGCGCCAGCTTGGCGAACTCACCCGGCTGGATCGAGAAGCCACCCACCCGGATCCACAGCTTCGCACCGTTGATCTCGGAGATGCTCGACGGCAGCACCGCGGGGAGCATCACCAGCACGATGCCGGCCAACCCCAGGGTGTACGCGTACCGGGAGACCGAACGGTGGTCGCGCATGAGGGCGAGCAGACCGGCGGCAAGAATCACCGCCGCGAGCGTCCACGCCAGCTGCCGACCACCGATGCCGGCGAAGATGGCCAGGCTCTCCCGCTCGGCCACCGGGGCGTCGCCCAGGTCGATCCGGCGCAGGAAGCCCACGCCGAGCCCGTTGAGCAGGGCCACCGCCGGCAGCAGCGCCGGATCGGCGAACGGGGCGAGGAACCGGATGACCAGGTGCAGTCCAAGGAAGACCGCGCCGAGCGCGGCGGCGGGCATCCAGAAGTCCGGGGTGACGGTGTCCAGCAGGTTCGCCTCGACCGTCGCCCCGTACGCGGCCACCAACGCCATGGCGAGCAGCAGCAGGGACAGCTCGGCGTTGCGGCGCGACCGCGCCAGGCGTACGCCGGACTGCTCGCCCGCGGTGGCGGGCGAGGGTGCCGGTGTGGCCGCTACGGTCACAGGTGGAGTCCTCGGGATCTCAGCCGACGCTCACTCAGGAGACCGGCAACCGGCCGGGTCGAGCGCCGGCGTGGCCGAGTCGGAGGGCGTGTTGTCGGGCGTGGTGGACGAACCGGTCGCACCGACAGCGGCGGTGGCACCGACGGTCGGGCTCGCGCTGACAACCCCGTTTGAGGTCGGAGACGCGATGGTGCTCGGGCTGCCGTTCGGGCTCGGCGGTGGATCAGCCGGTGTCGGCGTGCCGCCCGCCGCGGCGGTCGGATCGAGCGGGCAGAGCGGTTTCAGGTTGGGGTTGCTCGGGGTGTCGCTTGTCAGCTCGGAGAGCTGGCGCTCGGCGTCCGGCTCGCTCTTGGCCCGGATGCCGACCTTGACGGTGTCCTGCGCCGCGACAGTGAGGTCGTCCAGTCGGGTGCCGCTGCGGCGGTGCACTGTGGAGAGGTCCATCCCGGCGATCTGACCCTGGACGCCACGGAAGACGGCGACCTGGCCCTCCTCGGTGGCTCCCACGTAGTACTGCCGCTGGGTGTACGTCCAGCCCGCGAAGGCCCCGCCACCGAGGATCACCAGCAGGGCCAGCGCCATGGCGGCGGTCCGCACCGGGCGGCGCTTCGGCCGGTCCGGTTCGTCGTCCGAGGTCGCTGGCTCCTCGGGCGCGGGCGGACGCGGCGCGGCGAGCGCCGAGGCTCGGGCGGCCGGAGTGGAGTCGTCCGCCGAGGTCGCCATACCGCGGTCCCGAGCGGCGGCACCGCCGACGATCGGGCTCGCCTCGACGATGTCCTGATCCGTGGCATCGGCGATGATCACGGTGATGTTGTCCGGTCCGCCGCCGCGCAGCGCGAGCTGCACCAGCCGCTCGACGCACTGCTGCGGGTCGGTGTATTCCCGCAGGGTCTCGCCGATGGTTTCGGCGCTGACCACACCCGACAGGCCGTCGCTGCAGATCAGGTACCGGTCGCCGGGCAGCACCTGGCGCACCGAGTATTCCGGGTCGATGTCCCGGCCGTCGAGGGCCCGGGTGAGCAGCGACCGCTGCGGGTGGCTGCTCGCCTCCTCGGCGCTGATCCGCCCTTCGTCGACGAGCATCTGGACGTACGTGTCGTCCTTGGTGATCTGCGCGAAATCGCCGTTGCGCAGCAGGTAGGCCCGCGAGTCGCCGATGTGGACCATCCCCAGCTTGCTGCCGGTGAAGAGGGTCGCCGTCAGCGTGGTGCCCATCCCCTCGAGCTGCGGGTTGGCGTCCACCGTGTCGCGGAGTTGTTGGTTGGCGGTGCCCACGGCCGAACGCAACGCGTCGACGAGAGCGTCCCCGGGGACGTCCTCGTCGAGCGGCGCCATGGCACCGATGACGATGTTGCTGGCGACGTCACCGGCGGCCATGCCGCCCATGCCGTCGGCAACGGCGAGTAGCCGCGGTCCGGCGTAGACGGAGTCTTGATTACCGTCTCGGATCAGACCGCGGTCGCTGTGGGCCGCATAGCGCAGGGTCAGAGTCATGGCCGTAATTCGAGGGAAGTGCGGCCGATCCGGATCGGCACGCCGAGGGGGACGGGGGTTGGTCCGGTGACCTTAGCGCGATCGAGGTACGTGCCGTTAGTCGAGCCAAGATCCTCGACGTACCACTGCCCGTCACGCGCCATGAGCCGGGCGTGTCGCGCGGAGGCGTAGTCGTCGGTGATGACCAGGGTGGAGTCCTCAGCTCGACCAATGGTGATCTGTGCCTCACCGAGAGTGATCCTGGTGCCGGCCAGCTGACCGGCTGTCACTACCAGCTGGTGCGCCGCCCTGCCCCGTTTCACCTTCGCCGGCTTCGCCGCCTGCCCCGTCGAGGCGCCGACCGCGCGCGGCGCGGCAACCAGACGACCGGAGCGGGCGCCCGCGAAGAGATCCCTCCGGATCACGCCGACCACTGTGAACACGAAGATCCACAGCAGGATCAGGAACCCGAACCGGGCAACCGTGATGACCAGTTCCGGCAAGGCGGGTCAGCCGTCCACGCGGAAGGTCAGCGTCGTCGTGCCGAGCTGGACCATGTCACCGGGATTGAGTGCGACAGCGGAGACCCGCTGCCCGTTGACCATGGTGCCGTTTGTCGACCCCAGATCGGTCAGCACGACCTGGCCCCCGTCGAAATCCAACCGGGCGTGTCGCCGGGAGATGCCGACGTCGGGCAGACGCAGGCTGGCCTGATCGCCGCGACCGATCACCGTCGACCCCATCTGAAGGGGGTAGGTGCGACCGTCGCCGGAGACCAGCCGCACGTTGCGACCACCACCGTGCCCGGGCGGAGGGCCGTAGCCACCACCCTGGTCGTACGCGGGGTAGGCGGGCGGGCCGGCGTCATAGCCGGGCGCCGACACCGGGGCGACCTCGCCGCCGGTGTAGACCTCGGCTGTGACACGGAACATGCCCGTGTCCAGGCCCTCGCCTCGCTCGATCTCGACGATCACGTCGCCATAGACCGTCCAGGCCTGCTCGCCGATGAACTCCGCCTGCGACTGGGCCAACTCCTGGGCCAGCGCAGCGGCGTACGGCGCCAGCCGACTGTGGTCGAACGGCGAGAGATCGATCACGTAGCGGTTGGGCACCAACGTGCGCCCACCGGCCAGGATCGCCTTGTGCGCCTCGGCCTCCCGCTGCATGGCGTTGAGGATCTCCACGGGGTGGACCACCCCTTTGAAGACCTTGGCGAAGGCCCCTTCGACCAGGCCTTCCAGACGCTTCTCGAAGCGTTGCAGCACGCTCACCGGCTCCTCCTCGGGTCCCGAGGACATGATGGTATCCGGCCGGCGCGCGCGCAGCTCACACGCCGCTCGGCCAGGTGCTCTCGGCCCGTTCGGAAGGGCCGGGACTGCCGTGCTAATCTTTCGTCCGCCACGAACGGTAATCGTTCGTGGCGAGCGTCTGGGACAGCGTAGTATTCCCGAGGCCGCTGGAGACAGCGGGGCCGGGGCGGCTACAGTGTTCCGGGTCGTGCCACGGGGATGTGGCGGAATGGCAGACGCGCACGGTTCAGGTCCGTGTGCCCGAAAGGGCGTGGGGGTTCAACTCCCCCCATCCCCACCACCGACGAGGGCTCCGCTTACCGCGGGGCCCTTCCGTCATATCGGGGCGGGCCGGACGTCACGCTATGCTGCGATGGATTCTGCCTCCGATGGACCAGGAGTGGCGTGTGAGTGTCGCGTTGGTGACAGGGTCGGGTGGCCTGATCGGCTCCGAGGCGGTCCGGCACTTCGCCGGCCTCGGTCTGGACGTCGTCGGCATCGACAACGACATGCGCCGGTATTTCTTCGGCGAGGACGGCTCCACATCCTGGAGCCTTGAGCGGCTCGCTCGTGACCTGGGCGACTCGTACACCCATTTCGCCGTGGACATCCGGGACCGGGACGGCCTGGAGCAGGTTTTCAAGAAGTACGGCTCGGACATCGCCGTGGTGATCCACAGCGCTGCTCAGCCGAGCCACGACTGGGCGGCCAAGGAGCCGTACACGGACTTCGACGTGAACGCCGGCGGCACGCTCAACATCCTGGAGAACACCCGCCGGCACGCGATCGACGCGCCGTTCATCCACTGCTCGACAAACAAGGTCTACGGCGACCGGCCCAACAGCCTGCCGCTCATCGAGCTGGAGACACGGTACGAACTGCCCGAGGACCACCGCTGGTATCAGGGCATCACCGAAGAGATGTCGATCGACCACTCGCTGCACTCGGTCTTCGGCGCCTCCAAGGTCGCGGCGGACGTGATGGTCCAGGAGTACGGGCGCTACTTCGACATGAAGACCGCCTGCTTCCGGGGCGGCACGCTGACCGGTCCGGCGCACTCGGCGGCGGAGCTGCACGGGTTCCTGGCGTACCTGATGCGCTGCGTGATGGAGGGTCGGACATACAACCTGTTCGGCTACAAGGGCAAGATGGTCCGGGACGCGATCCACTCCCGTGACGTGCTGACCGCGTTCGAGGCGTTCTTCCGGGCCCCGCGCTCCGCGGAGGTCTACAACCTCGGTGGCGGCCGACACTCCAACACCTCCCACATCGAGGCGTTCCGGATCGCCGAGGAGATCACCGGCCGCGAGGCGCGGATCAACTACGTCGAGCAGAGCCGCACCGGCGACCACCAGTGGTATGTCAGCAGCATGGCCCGGTTCGAGGAGCAGTACCCGGACTGGAAGATCACTTACGACGTGCCGATGATCCTGCGGGAGATCTACGAGGCCAACGTCGGTAAGTGGGTATTCAAGGCATGACCGCGCGGACCAAGCGCAACGTGCTCGGCGTCCTGGTCGACGCCACCGACTACGCGACGGCGACCGATGCGGTGGTGACAGCGGCGCACGAGCGGCGTCCGCTCGCGCTTACCGCGTTGGCCGTGCACGGCGTGATGACCGGGGTGCTCGATCCGGCGCACAACGCGCGGCTCAACTCCTTCGACGTGGTCACGCCGGACGGGCAGCCGGTGCGGTGGGCGCTCAACCTGCTGCACCACGCCGGGCTCTCCGACCGGGTCTACGGGCCGACGCTGACCCTGCACGTGCTGTCGCGCTTCGCCGACGAGGGGCTGCCGGTCTACCTGTACGGCTCGACCGAGGAAACCCTCGGCCGGTTGATCCCGGCGCTGGAGCGGATGTTCCCGGCGTTGAAGATCGCCGGGGTGGAGCCGTCCAAGTTTCGGGCCGTCCAGCCGGGCGAGGACGTCGAGATCGCCGACCGCATCCGATCCAGTGGCGCCCGGCTGGTCCTGGTCGGGCTGGGCTGCCCGCGCCAGGAGGTCTTCGCGTACGCCATGCGACCGCTGCTGGACATGCCGTTGATGGCTGTCGGCGCGGCCTTCGACTATCACGCCGGGTTGCTCCGCCAGCCCCCGCGCTGGATGCAGCGTGCCGGGCTGGAGTGGTTCTGGCGTCTCGGTCTGGAGCCGAAGCGGCTCTGGCGCCGCTACGTCATCCTCAACCCGGCCTACCTGAGCCGGCTCGTCGCCCAGAAGGTCGGCCTGTGGAAGGCCCGCCCGCCGGCGCCGGCCAGCGAGCGGCCGGCGACCTTCTCGGTCTGATCCAATCCGTACGGCACGAGGCCCCACCCGGTCCACCGGGTGGGGCCTCGGTCGTGGGAGACCGGTCAGACGGTCAGGGTCCAGGTGTTGATGTAGCCGGTGTCGGCGGCGTAGGTGTCCCGCACCTGAAGTCGCCAGATGCCGTCGGCGGCCTCACCCGAGACGTTGACCGTGTACGTGGCGATCACGTTGTCGGCGCTGTCCGAGGTGCTGCTGTTCTTCAGCCGGTACGCGCTGCCGTCCGGCGCGAGCAGGTCGATGACCAGGTCACCGCGGTACGTGTGCACGATGTTCACAGCGACTGTGGAGGCCGACGAGGCGTTGCGTCCACAGCCGGAGATGGTGATGGAGCTGGTCACCGCCGAGCCGGCGTCCGGGATCGACACGTCGGAGCCGTTGGTGCCGGTGCAGCCGGTGGGCGGCGGCGGGGTGCTGCCGGTGCCCACGTAGAGCAGCAGGTTCGGCGAGCCCGAGCCGGGGTTGGTGACCACGTTGGGTGTCGCATTGGCCACCAGTTGGTTGCGGACCTGCGCCGGGGTCCAACTCGGGTTGGCGCTGGCCACCAGGGCGGCCCCTCCGACCACGTGCGGGGTGGCCATCGAGGTGCCGCTGATCGTGTTGGTCGCGGTGTTGCTGGTGTACCAGGCCGACGTGATCGACGAGCCGGGCGCGAAGATGTCCAGGCAGGTGCCGATGTTGGAGAACGACGAGCGGGCATCCGAGCTGGTCGTCGAGCCCACCGTGATGGCCTCCGTGGTACGCGCCGGCGAGGTGTTGCACGCGTTCGCGCCGTTGTCGTTGCCGGCCGCCAGGCCGTACGTCACACCCGAGGCGATCGAGTTGCGCACGGCGTTGTCCAGTGAGGTGTTCGCGCCGCCGCCGAGGCTCATGTTCGCCACGGCCGGCTTGATCGCGTTCGCGGTGACCCAGTCGACGCCGGCGATCACACCGGCGTTGGTGCCGCTGCCGGCGCAGTTCAGCACCCGTACGCCGACGAGTTGGACGGCCTTGGCCACCCCGTACGTGGATCCGCCGACGGTGCCGGCCACGTGTGTGCCGTGCCCGTTGCAGTCGTCGGCCGCTCCGCCGTCCACGGCGTCGTAGCCGGAGGTGGCCCGGCCGCCGAAGTCGTTGTGGGAGAACTTGATGCCGGTGTCGATGATGTAGGCGTGCACGTTGCTCGCCGTGTTGGGGTAGGTGTAGGAGCTGTCCAGCGGCAGGTTGCGCTGGTCGATCCGGTCCAGGCCCCAGGAGGGTGGGTTGGCCTGCGTGCCGGAGATGGACACGGTGTGGTTCTGCTCGACGTACGCCACCGCCGGGTCGGCCGCGATCCGCGCCGCCGCGCTCGCGCTCACCGTGACCTCGAACCCGCGCAGCGCAGCGCCGTAGGTGCGGGCCACAGTGCCGCCGTGGCGGCCGGAGAGCCGCTTCGCGGTGTCGCCGACCCGGTCGCGGGCCACGGCGCTGTCCTTGAGAACGACGATGTAGCTGTCCGGCACGGCGGTGGCTCCGCCGGCTGCCCTGACCACACCGGCAGGTTCGGCGGCCAGGGCTGGCGTGCCGACGGCCAGCACCGTCGCCGTGACCACCCCGACCAGTACGGACCTTCGTGGAAGACCCATCTCCTACCTCCCTCTGACCGATGGCGGAACGTGACCACCGGTCCCAACATCAATCGACGCTTGCCGATCTAGCTGAGGGTAAGTCAGCGACCGGGCAGTTGGACATGTCGGATCATCCATATCTCCGTGCGATGACCCCTACGGGCCGGACGTCCGGGGCGGACGGGGGACCGGCCCGGATTCGCCGCACCGTGATTCGGGTAAAGACTCTCGAACATGGAGAGTCACCTCACCATCCTGCTTCCGGTCGCCGCCATCTGGTTGGCGGCCGGCGTTGTCGCCGACGGGCTTCCCCGGCTGCGCAACACCCGCGTGCTGCGCCGGCGTACCGGATGGTTGCTGGTGCTGGCCTTCACCGGCGTGGCGCTCACCGCGGCCGTGCTCGCCGGCGGTCTGTTCAGTGCCGGCACCGCGCCGGTCGACCGGGCCGCCGCCGGGCTCACCCTGGCCGCCGGTCCGGCACTGGTGGCGACGGTCTGCTCGCTACGACGGATCCGCCGGCTGTGGGCCGGGGCGGGCGCGTTCGCCAGCGCCCCCGGCACGCCTGCGCCACACGGGCTGCGCGCCGCAGCGGCCCACCCGCTCGTCGGCTTGCCGCTACAGGTGACCGCGCTGGCCACGGTGCCGGCGGTGATCGGAGCGGTCGGCACCGACCTCGGAGCCGACCCGGGTGTCACCGGGCCGGCGATCACCGTGGGCGCGCTCGCGGTGATCGCCATCGGAGTCCGGCACGCGCTACGGCACAGCCGGTTCGCCGAGCGGGCACAGCCCGACGCTCCGCGATCAGCGCGGACGGCCAGCCCCCTGCACGTATAGCAGTTCCAGGATCGCCCTGGTCGCCTCGAACCAGCGGTCCAGCCAGGCCGACGGTGGCAGGCTGCCCTTGGGCGGCAATTCCATCAGCAGGCCGCGAAGCAGCGGATGGTCGGCCAGCGATCCGCTGGGCTCCATCGGCCAGCCGCTGGGCGGAAACGACGGCTCCACCAGTGGGTTCGGGTCCAGCGAAGGCAGCGAGAGCGGAATATCCGCCGACTCGGAGGCCGACGTGTCCCGCCCGCTCATCTCCTGGTCGGTCGACACCACCTCGGTCAGTACGCTGTCCCGACGCGCTCCGCGGTACTTTCCACCGAACCGCTCCGGTTTGCCCGGACCGTTGGTGAGATTGTCTGACCCGATCGTCGTCATCCGTCTCGCCTACCTCGCTCGGTTGCCGGTCGGTGCGACGGGTCGTCGACCTGCGCCGTACCGACCAGTTCAACGAGACGGGCCGCCTGTGGCGACGGGAATCCCGGCGGAACCTCGCCGACCGTCCCAACCCGCCCGGCCCTCCCCGGACACGGCAAGGCCCCCGTCCGGATCCGAATCCGGACGGGGGCCTCAGTTGACCACTCGGTCAGGCCGCGCCGAACGCACCGCCTCGGGTGCCGCCGACGAAGGCGTGCCAGTCATTCGGTGCGAAAACCAGGGCCGGGCCCGCCTTGTCCTTCGAGTCCCGCACTCCGACCGCCCCCGTCACGTACGCCACCTCCACGCAGTTGTCACAGTTCGGCCCGCTCTTCGAGCTCTTGAACCATGCTGCCTGCGTCAGGTCCACGGGGAACCTTTTGGTCGCCATTTCCACAACGGCTCCTCTGCCAGTTTTGCGATGTGTGCGACGGACTCCTCTGGACGTATGGCCGCAGCGCGGATGTGATCGAAGATGAAGCTGTACTTCTGCAGTTCGTCGCTCTTCTCGAGGAAAAGCCCACCCGTGGCGTTCTCCGCGTACACAACATCCGGATCACCGGGCTCAGGGAAGCTGAGGATCGTGAAGGTGCCGTCCATGCCGGCGTGCGCGCCTACCTCGAAGGGCAGGATCTGCAGCGTCACGTTCGGCAACTCGGCCACCTCGACCAACCGCTTGAGTTGGCCACGCATCACCTCGTCTCCGCCTACCGGCCGACGTACCACCGCCTCATCGAGTACCACCCACAGATCGACCGGATCGTCCTGGGTCAATAACGACTGACGGCCCAGACGGACACGCACCCTCTGGTGCACCTGATCGGCGGTGAAGTCTGGCCGAGCCGCTCGGATCATCGCCCCGGCGTACTCCTCGGTCTCCAGAAGACCCGGCACGACCTGCTGTTCGTACGCCCGGATCGAACTCGCCGCCGCCTCCAGCCCGACGTACGCGCCGACGAGCACCGTGCTGTACGGATGCCACCAACCTTTTTGTCGGGCCTCCCGGGCGATCTGCACCAGCTCGTCGCTCTCGGCACCCACCACCCCGTAGATCCGCAGCATGTCCCGGACGTCGCGAGGCGTGGCGGTGGTGTGCCCGGTCTCGATCCGGGAGACCTTCGACGCCGAGCACTCCAACTGCTCGGCGACCACCTCGATGGTGATCCCGGCGGACTCACGCTGGCGGCGCAGCTCGGCACCGAGCCGCCGCCTTCTGATGGTGGGACTGCGCCGCTCACTCATCGCGGAACCCGTGAGTCGCTGGTCCCCGCCGCTGGCTGCTCGACCCCACTCGGGCTACCTCCGGTCGACGCGCCACTGGCTGGCACCCGCCGGGGGCGCGACCGTCGTCCGGCGAGCGTTCGCGACAAAGGGGGTGGTGCCGGTCCTCGGCCGGCCGCGACGGGCGAAACCGGCTCCCAGTGTGCCGTCCGTACGCGGAAGGCTTCAATAGGCCTTTCGCGGGACTCGCTCACGTATCGGCAAAAGTCGACGTGCAACTTGCATCAAGCACGTCCCTGATGCACTCTGTCCGTATGGCACGGGTTACTCAGCGTCTCGGTCCGCTCCCTCGCAGTGGTGACCCCACCGAGGCGGGGAAGCCCGACACGGCGCGGGCCCGGCCGGCACGACCGAGACCTGCTCCGGGGTAATGACCCCGCCGCTGCAAGCCGGCAAGCTGCGGCGGCGGGCGCGGTTCCCGGAAGCATCCGGGTGGTGGTCGGGTGGCGGCACGCCACCAGCGAGGTACGGCCCGGCCACCACCATCCGCACCACCGGTTCACGAGGCACGACCCCGTCACCGGCCGAGACGTCCCCCGTTCAGGCACCGCCGGCACAGCTGCCGGCCAATCCTCCCCTGGAGCCCATGTGCTTCCCCGCACCGGTGACGTACTGCTCGTGACTCGCGCGGCGAGTGTCCAGTTCCTCAGGTCCATCAAGTTCCGGGTGATCCGGGTGCTGGACTGGCCCACCTACGACGGTTGGCTCTGGCTCGACGGCTACGAGTTGAACGCCGCGGGCGACGCGGTCAGCCGACGGTCGATCTTCGTCCAGCGGAACGGGTTGCAGCAACTGCAGGCCGCCCCCGAGCCCCGCCCGCACACCGTCCGGGCCCGGCGACCGGTCACCCGTACCCCGCTCCGGGTCGGCTGACCGACCCGACCCGATCCGCCGCCGGTGGGCGTGCCGTCGCCATAGAATTGGTACGCCCACCCCGGCACCGTTCCACCCGCGCGTCCAGGACCCTGACCCTGGGATGGTCATGGTCAATCAGCCCGCCCTGCGGCGGCACCACAGCTCCCGTATCGCCTATGCATGTGGACTGCTCGCTCTCCTCGGGGCGATGGTCACAGCCCTGATCCTCGTCCGCGACCCGGCGATGTCGTCCACCCGGCTGACCGCACCGGTGCCCGCACCGGAGATCACCGTGATCGACGATCACCCGCCGACGGACGGCGGTCCACCGGCAGCCGAGGAACCCGACTGGCTCGGCGCCGACGCCTCGGACAACCATGCCGCCGCCACCGAACCGACCGGGTCGGTGGCCGGCCGTGGCGCCGGCGGCCAGTCCGACGGCCGTCAGCAGCTCGGCGAAGCGGCTCCAGCCGGGCACACCGCGACGGACACCCGCCGCTCCCTGTTCTGGTCCGGGATCTTCGGCCTCACCATCTCACTGGCCGGTCTGGGCCTGGTCGGCACCCGCCGGCGAATGTGGTGACCACCGGTCAGGGCGTGCTCGTCACCGTCGGGCTCGGCGCGGTCGGGCTCACCCCGGTCGAGGGCCGGGCCTGGGAGATGATCAACAACACCTCGTCGTCGGTCGAGACGGGCGTGCCCGTTCCCGGCTCGGTGCCCACCACAGTCCCCGGCGGCAGCTCCGACGGCCGGTACACCACCTGGTAGGCAAGGCCGAGCCGGCCCAGCAACCCCTCGGCGGTGGCCTGCGGCAGGCCGGTGAGCGGCGGCACCGGCACCTCGACCGGCGCGCTGGTGGCCGGCGGGCTGCTCGGCGCCTCGCTGGTCGGCGCCGCCGAGGAGGGCGACGCGCTGGTCGGCGCGGCACTTGTGGCACTGGCTGGCGGGACTGACGGGGTGGAGCCCGGATCGTCCCGGTCGTCATCCTGCTTGGCGAGCACCAACCAGAGCGCCCCGCCGAGCAGGCCGGCGAGCAGCAGCGCGAGAACACCCCACAGGATCGGCAGCCACCATCGCCGACCGCCCTGCTCCTCGACGTACCACTCCCCGGCGGGTTCGTCCGGCCGGGGCGGCCGAACCTCGGCCCGCCCGGACCACGACGGCGAGGTCGGCCGCTCCGCAGGTAGCCGCGTCGTCTGGTCGGCAGGCGTGGCCGGTGGGACCGAAGTGGTCGGCGTGCCCGGCGGCGGGGTGGCGGCGGAACGGTCGATCGGCATGGTCTGGTCAGGCGACCCGGCGGGACGAGCCGGGACAGTCCGGTCGATCGGCGCCGTCTCGTCCGGCTCGCTGGTCGGTCGGGTCGGTAGCGGTGGCTCCGCCCGGTCGGCGGCCGGTGGCAGTGGGCGGGTCCGGTCGTCGTCGTGCTCGCCGGCGGGAGGCTCCTGGCGGTCGTCGCTCATCGCACGTCCTTTCCCGAACCGGACGGGCGTCATGGCCCTCGACCGTCAACCTAGTCGCCCAACCTGCCGTCGGCGGGGATCAGCGTGCCGAGCCGCGCCGGCCGCGGGCGCGTCGCTCCTCCTCGGCACCCACCCCGGCTGCGACGACGATCAGCTCACCGGTCTCAGCTCAGAAGGTCGGCTTCGCCGTCGGTTGTTCGGGGGCGCCCGCCCCACACCAGATGCTGACCTCGTCGTTCCACCGGGCCGGCCCGTCCTCGACCGGCTCCTGCCGGGCGACCTTTCCACTGCGGCCGCTGAGGTAACGCGGGTAGAGGCCCTCGTCGACCAACTCGTCGACGGCTTTGGCGCAGTCCTTTCCGACCACGTCCGGCACCTCGGCCGCGGGCGCTGGCCCGGCCACCTGAAGTTGCACGGTCGTGCCCCGGGCAACCTCGGCGCCCACGGCCGGCGAGGTGCTCTCGACCGTACGACCGGCTCCGCCGCCGAAGACCAGCCGCCAGCCCAGCCGCTGCTCGCGCAGCATGTCCCGGGCCTGCACGAAGTCGGTGCCGACCACCGGTGGCACGGTCAGGCCGGCTCCCCTGGTCGCCGTGGCGGAGGTCCGGACGGCCGACGGCGTGGTCCGGCCGGTGCTCGGCCGAGGTGCGGTCGCCCGGCTGGTCGGCGGGCTGGTCGTGGTCGCGGCGGCCAGCGGATCCCCCGGGGGTTTGTCGCCGTCGCCGGCCAGCAGCCAGCCGCCGGTCGCGCCGATCGCGGCGAGCAGCACAACGGCCAACCCACCACCCAGCAGCACGCTGGCCCGGCTCGCGCCGCCGCCCGCGGCATCCTGCGGGTCCGTGCTCGTGTCCGTCATACCGCCCACCGCCTCATCACCGGCGACCGTACCGCCCGCCGCCCAATCCGCCGCACCGACGGTCCGTCCATACCGGCGGGTCGTTGCGACTCGCCGCGCCGACGACGGGACGTTACGCTGCCCGGCATGGCCAGACAGGGCTGGGGAGTGTCGATCGCAACAGCGATCGGGGTCGCTGCCGGCGCGGGCGCCGCGCAACTGGGCTTCGGCTACGGGCTCGGCGTCATCACCTGGACGCCCACCGATGCCGGAGCCACCGACACGGCCTGGGCCGACGGCCTCGCCTGGGCCACCTGGCTCGCCGCCAGCTCGACGGTCCTCGGCGCGGTCTGTGCGCAGCGGCTCCACCAACGCGGGACGCCGAGGACGGCCAAGCCGCCGATGACCGGTCCGGAGGCGACCGAGGTTTCCGACTCGGCGACCGCCGCGGATCCACCTGCCGCCGACAACACCGGCCCGGAGCCGACGGACAGCCGATCGCCGCAGGTGGCCGAGGCGCCGTCCGCCGAGCGGGGTGGGTTGCTGCGGCGGGTGGTCCTGGCGCTCGGCGCCGGGATCGGCGGGCTGGTCACCGTACTGCTGATCGCCGTTCCCGCGCGGGTCGCGACCGGCGCCGACACCGGGGCGCCGCAACGGACCGCCGCCGTGCAGGCGACGCTGGGCATCCTGATCGGCGTGCTCGTCGCCAGCTGGGCGCTTCGCTCCCGGGCCGCCGCGATAAACGTGACAGCGACTGCCGCCTGGCTCTGGCTGCTCGCGGTGGTCTCGGTGATCGACGGGGTACGCGTCGGACGCGGGCTGACCGGCGCCCAGCTCGGCACCTGGCGGCTCGATCCGGACCACCCGCGGTACTGGATCTCCGACCAGCTCTACTGGCCCGGCGCGCTGTTGGCACTCGTGCCCGCGCTGCTGATCGGCGTGCTGGCCGCCCGGCGGACGGCCCGGTCGGCCGGGCACCGCGTCGGGGCCGCGGCCTCCGGGGCTGCCGGTCCGGTGCTCGTCGCGCTCGCCTACCTGACCACCCTGCCGCACTGGTCGACGCTGGGTCCCGCGCAGCTCTCCACCCAACTGATCGCCCCGTACGCGGTGATCGCCGGGATCGGCGGCTCCGTGCTCGCCGCTGTCCTCGCCGATCGCGCCGAGCGGAGTCGGGCGGCCCACCGGAGCGCGGCTGCCTCGGCCACGAGGACGGACCCCCGCCCGGCTGCTCAGGTCGACTCGACCGGGGCCACCGTGGACGGGCCGACCCCGGCCCATCGGGCCGACCCGGCTCCGACAGCCCAACCCGACTCCGAGTCGTCGACTTCCGGCTTGTCCGCCGACACCGCGGGCCGGCGCGGCAGAGCCGACACCGCACCGCGGACGACCAGGACGGGCTCCGCAGCGGGCGAGGGTGCCGTACCCCGGGTGCCCACGCCGCGTACCGAGCCGGATCTCTCCGGTCCCGCCGAGGCCGCGGAGGATCCGCCGCCGAGCGGTCGACGCCCCCGCGCAACACGCCGATCCGCCCCTCCCACCACCAGCGACTGAGCCCAGCCGCCGGGCGGCGGTGGGGTCAGGGCACCGGCCAGGTGTGGACGGGTTCGTTGGCGCGCTGGAGTTCCGCGTAGCGCTGAACCATGTGGTGCAGCGCGGCCGATCGGTCCATGCCCTGCCGCCGCTCCGCCGCCCACACTGCCTCGGTCTGCCAGACGGCACCGTTGCGGCCGGTGCGGCAGCGCTGCTCGATGATGCCGAGCAGCCGGTCCCGCTGCTCCGGGGCGACGCCGAAGCCGTCCAGGCCGGCCGCGGCGGTGGGCAGCAACCGCTCCAGCACCAGCTTGGTGACCGGCACGTCGCCGAGCCCGGGCCAGTGCAGCACGGCGTCGAGGCCACGTCGGGCGGCGGCTTGGAAGTTCTCCTCGGCGGAACTGAAGGTGAGTTGGCTCCAGATCGGGCGGTCCGCCTCGGCCAGACCCCGCGCCAGCCCGAAGTAGAAGGCCGCGTTGGCGAGCATGTCCACCACCGTCGGGCCGGCCGGCAGCACCCGGTTCTCCACTCGCAGGTGCGGCCGGCCGTTCATGATGTCGTAGACCGGGCGGTTCCACCGGTAGACAGTGCCGTTGTGCAGCCGCAACTCCCCGAGCTGCGGCACACCGCCGGCATGCAGCACCTCCACCGGGTCCTCGTCCTCGCAGATCGGCAGCAGCGGCGGAAAATACCTGACGTTCTCCTCGAAAAGATCGAAGATCGAGGTGATCCACCGTTCGCCGAACCACACCCGGGGCCGTACGCCCTGGGCCTTGAGTTCGTCCGGACGCGTGTCGGTGGCCTGCTGGAACAGGGCGATCCGGGTTTCGGCCCACAGTTGACGCCCGTACAGGAAGGGGCTGTTCGCCCCGATCGCCACCTGCACCCCGGCGATGGCCTGGGAGGCGTTCCAGTAGTCGGCGAAGCTGTCCGGTGCGACCTGGAGGTGGAACTGGAGGCTGGTGCAGGCAGCCTCGGGGGCGATCGAGTCGGTGTGCGTCCGCAACTGCTCGACGCCACGGATGTCCAGCTCGATGTCCTCGCCGCGGGCGCCGACGATCTGGTCGTTGAGCACCCGGTAGCGCTCGTTTGTGGAGAGATTGTCCTCGACCAGGTGCCCCTCGGTGAGGGTGGGCAGGATGCCGACCAGGACGATCTTCGCGTCGGACCTGGCCGCGCGCTCGTCGGCTCTGGAGAGGCTGCCGCGCAGGTCGTGCTCGTAGTCGGCGAAGCCGGTGCCCTCGATCAGTCGGGGTTCGGCGTTGAGTTCCAGGTTGAACTGCCCCAGCTCGGTCTGGAACAGCGGGTCGGCGATGTCGGCGAGGATCTCTTCGTTGCGCATCGCCGGCTCGGCCGCCGAGTCGACCAGGTTGAGTTCGATCTCCAGGCCGGTCATCGGCCGGTCGGCGTCGAACCCGAAGTCGTCAAGCATGAGGGCGAAGACATCCAGGCACCGCCGCACCTTCTGCCGATAGCGGACGCGATCATCCCGGGTGAAGGCGCCCTGCGAGACGTCCCTGCCCATGTGTCCTCCCGGCAGCCGGCGCAGTCGGGATTCTTCCGTCCCGGAAAGCGCATTGTGAACCCTCCACGGTAAGAGCGCCCACCTGACCGGGCCAGAGGCCGACGGCGGTGTTCCGACATCGACCGGAGCGGACGCACTCGTGGCGCCATCTGTACCCCGTTCGTCGACCCACCGGACGCGATGGCGGCGCGAGCAGGTCGTGACAAATACCACGACGACGACACCGGGCCCACGCCGAGGTGCGGCGTGGGCCCGGTGTACCGGCGATACGGGGCAGATCAGGCCTGGCGGACGGCCTCGCCCTCGATCTCGATCTTGATCTTGCGGCTGACCAGCACGCCCCCGGTCTCCAGGGCGACGTTCCAGGTCAGGCCGAACTCCTCGCGGTCGATCTCGGTGCTCGCGGAGAAACCGAAGATGTCCTGACCGAACGGGCTGCGGCCGACACCCTCGAACTCCACCTCCAGCTCGACCGGCCGGGTAACGTCCTTGATGCTCAGCTCACCGGTGAGCACGAACTCGCTGCCACGACGGGACTTGACCCCGGTGCTGCGGAACTCGAGCGTCGGGAACTTCTCGGAGTCCAGGAACTCGGGGCTGCGCAGGTGTGCGTCCCGGTCGGTCTGGGTGGTGTCGATGCTGGCCGCCTGGATGGTCGCGACGACCGACGACTGCAGCGGGTCCTCGGCGATGGTGATGGTGGCGGTCGCCTCCTTGAACTCACCGCGAACCTTGCTCACCATCATGTGCCGGGCAACGAAGCCCACCCGCTTGTGCGCCACGTCGAGGGCGTAGGTGCCAGCCGCCGGGATGGTGAGGCCGTCCCAGTCGCGGGTAACCGCATCGATGCTGCTGGTCATGCTGCTGTCCTCCAGGAGATTGTTTAGTAGCCCAACGACTGCTGGAGCAAATGTAACCGCAACAATATTCCCTCTGTCAAGTACTGGTAGGATTAACGAGTGACCAACGTCTTCGACGATCCCCGGATCACCGCCGTCGGCCTGCTCTTCGAGGCACACGCCGGGCTGTCAGCCCGGTTCACCGCCCAACTCGAGGAGCACGGCCTCTCCGCGGTCGAGTTCGAGGTCATCACCCGACTGGCCCGCTCGCCGGGCAACCAACTACGAATGACCGACCTCGCCGCGCAGACCTCGTTGTCGACGAGCGGCGTGACCCGGGTGGTGGACCGGATGGAACGTGACGGGTTGCTGACCCGGCGGGCCTGCCCGAACGACCGACGCAGCTCGTACGCGGTGGTCACCTCCGCCGGGATGCAACGACTGAACGAGACGCTACCCGGGCATCTACAGATGATCGAGCAATGGTTCACCGGCCAACTCGATCCGGAGGCACTGGCGGCCCTGCTCGACGGGCTGCGGCGGGTGCGCGACGCCGCGCATCCGTGCGCCACCGCCGGCAGCGACGACATCAGCCCCGAGCAGGAGACCGCCCCCACCCGGCCCTGAGCACCGGGCGTCGACGGTTGCCAGCACCGGCAGAAAGACCGGCAGAACTGAGCCGGCCAAGCCGAAGAATTCGGCCTAACCCGACTTTCTGCTCCCGCGGCGGTGGCAGGCTTCCTGCACCGGGGATTCACCGGGGGGTGACGGCGCGGGCGAACAGCGAGGGGTAGCACCAAGGGGGCTCTTCGTCCGCGCCACTCTCCCCGCCCGCGTGCGAGGGCACCGGGCCCGCCTATGGCGCTTCCGGGCCACTGCGGGCGGCCGTCAGCGCGTAGAGCAGTCCCGACTCCTGCGGCAGCAGCCGAATGCCGCTCTCCTCGCAGACCCGTTCCAGCCGCTCCAGGATCGCCGGGTCCGCGGTGCTCGCCGCCAGTCCCACAAGCGCCTCCACCACGTCTCGGCGCTCCTGACCTTTGGCGTCGGCGGCGGCGGCGAACCACTCGGCGGCCAACTCCCGGTCGCCCCGGTGCAGCGCCAGATTCCCTTCGATCAACGCACAGAGCCCCGCCTCCGGGCCGCCCGCGGACAGCGCCGCGTCCTCCGCGCGTTGCCTCGGTGCCACAGTCCGCCGGGCCGGCGCTCGCGGTGAATCGGCCGCCACCACGCGCAGCTCGGTGAGCACCTCTGTCGCTTCCGCGGCCCGCCCGTCCTGAGCGAGCGCCAACCCGATCTTCCCGAGCACCCGACTGCGGCGTTTCGGATCACCCAGCTCGGTCAACGCCGCGATCGCCCGCCGGCCCTGGTCGACGGCGTCCGCGTACCAGCCCTCCAGGCGGGCGACCTCGGCTCGATTGACCCAGGCCTGCACCCGAAGGCGATGCTCCCCACTCTCGGCGGCGAGCCGGTCCATCGCGGCGAGCCTGCGGCGGGCCGCGGCCAGGTCACCGGATCGGATCTCGTGCCAGGCAAGACTGTGCTGGGCCACCGCCAGATCCCGGGTACGTCCGTTGCGGGCGGCCAACCGCAGCGCCGTCTCGGCCTGCTCGCGAGCCTCGTCCTGCCCGCCGACGGAGATCAGCAGGGTGCCGAGGACGTCTCGCGCCTCCAACTCTCCGGTGACATCGCCGGCCTGTCGGAAGATGTCCAACGCCGCACGCGCCGTCGACAGCTCCTCGGCGCCCGCACCGTGCTCGGCCGCGAGCCGGGCAACCCCGAGCGCGGCCCAGCCACGCAGGATCGGATCGGCGTCGGCGGTCCGCGGGTCCGCCAGCAACCGCCGCAGCCACCGTCGCCCGGCGACGTCGCGCCCACGGAACCGCCACCAGCGGGGCAGGCACGCCGCCAGCCGCAGCGCGGTCAGCGGGTCGTCAGTGGTCGCGTGGGCCAGCGACGAGCTGATGTCACTGCTCATCTCGTCCAGCCGGTGCACCGCCTCGGGCAACCGGGGGCCGACCAGGTCGTTCGCGGTCCGCGCCACCAGGCGCGCGATCACCTCGGCGTGCCGACGTCGGATGCAGGTCAGCTCACCCGCGCCGGCCGCCTGCTCGACAGCGTAGTCGCGGACCGCGTCGAGCAGCCGGAACCGGAACGGTCCGGTGCCGCGTACGCTCAGCAACCCGAGCTCGACGAGCCGGTCCAGCAGCGGAACGGGGTCGATCGCCACAGTGCCGTCCCGGTCGGCCTCGTCGCCGAGCATCTCCTCGGCCAGCTCCACCGACCAGCGGTCGTCGAACACGGCAAGCTGCCGCAGCGCTGCCCGCTCATCGGGCGCCAGCAGTCGGTAGCTGGTCGCGACCGCGTCGCGCAGGGTGGCCGACACCGCCGCCGGCCCCGGGTCCGACTCGCTGGAATGACGGGCGGGCGCATCCGGGGTGTCCCAGCCGGGGCGGGCCGCCGGATCGACGGGAGTGGCGAGGTCGAGCACGCGGTCGCCGTACCGGTCAAGCAGCTCGGTGAGGTCGAGCAGCCGACCCCGGGCGGCCATCAGCTCGATGGCCAGCGGCAGCCCTCCCAGCCGGCGGACCAGCGCGGCGAGCGCCGGCAGCTCGTCGGGGGTGGGCGGCTCCCGACGGACCTGAGCCAGCCGGGAGGTGAACAACGCGACTGCCGGCCAGGATTCGAGGGCGGCCGCCCCAGCGCGTTCGGCGCCCGGTGGCGGCACGTCGAGCGGCGCGACCGGCCAGACCCTCTCGCCGGACAGTCCGACCGGGTGCCGCCCGGTGACCAGCACCCGCAACGACGGCACGGCGCCGATCAGCCGGTGCAGCGTCGTGGCCACCGGACCCGGCGCATGCTCCACCGCGTCCATCACCAGCAGCGCCGGCCGTCCGGCGAGCCGGGCCACGAGCTCCGGCAGCCGTGCCGCGTTCAGCACGGCCATCGAGGCGGCGAACACGTCCGGCCCGTCCGCGCCCTCAGCGACAAGCATCCCGGCCACACCGCCCGGGTGGGCGACGGCCACCAGGTGTGCCACCGCCGTTGCCAGCGCGGTCTTGCCGACCCCGGCCAACCCGACCAGGCTCACCAGCCGAGGTCCGCGCTCCGCCGTCAGCATCTCGGCCAGCTCGGTGAGGTCGCGATCCCGGCCGACAAGCGCGACCGGCGGCGGGAGTGTGATCGGCGGGTTGGTGGATGCCGCCCGCGACGGCGTCCGGTCACCGATCCCGAGCGCCGTCGCTGTGGTGTCCGGCCAGGGTGACTCAGCGCCGGAGGGGCCGCGGGCGGCGGCCAGGAACGCCGCCCGGCTGGTGCCGGTCAGGGCCAACGCCGTGGCGAGCAACTCGACAGTGGTGCGTTGCGGCCGAACCGACCGGCCCCGCTCCAGGTCACGCACCGTTCGCACACCCACCCCGGCCCGGGACGCCAACTCGGCCTGGGTCAGGCCGACGGCGCGTCGATGCTCGCGGAGCAGCTCCGGCAGGGAGGTACGACCAGCCGGGCTCCGGGACCGATCATGATCCGGAGTCATGGCCACGAAGAGTACGGATGGACTACGACCGTCGGCAGCCGAACGTCGGGCTACCGACGCCCGTTCGCCGATAATCCGACAGCCCTACGGACAGCCCTACCGGGGCCGATCGGTAGGGCTACGCGGCGGACCTTCAGAGACCCAGATCGCGAGCGATGATCATGCGTTGCACCTCGCTGGTGCCCTCGCCGATCTCCAGGATCTTGGAGTCCCGCCAGAATCGGGCCACCGGGTACTCGTTCATGAAGCCGTACCCGCCGTGGATCTGGGTGGCCTCCCGGGCGTTGTCCACAGCGATCGTGCTGGCGTGCAGTTTGGCGATGGCGGCCTGGCGCTTGAACGGCTCGCCGGCCAGCATCCGGGCGGCGGCGTCGTAGTAGGCCAGTCGAGCGGTGTGTGCCTTCAGCTCCATGTCGGCGATCTTGAACTGGATGGCCTGGTTGGCGCCGATCGGCCGGCCGAACGCGTGCCGCTCCTTCGCGTACTTGATCGACTCGTCGACGCAGCCCTGGGCGAGGCCGACCGCCAGCGCGGCGATGGCGATCCGACCCTCGTCGAGGATCCGCAGGAACTGGGCGAAGCCCCGGCCCCGCTCGCCGAGCAGATTGGCCGCCGGCACCCGGCAGTCGTCGAACGTCAGCTCGTGAGTGTCCGAGGCGGTCCACCCGACCTTGGAGTAGCCAGGTGCCACTGTGAAACCGGGCGTGCCGGTCGGCACGATGATCGTCGACAGCTCCTTGGAGCCGTCCGGGCTCGTGCCGGTCACCGCCGTGACGGTCACCATGGCCGTGATGTCGGTCCCCGAGTTGGTGATGAACGCCTTCGACCCGTTGATCACCCACTCGTCACCGTCGAGCACCGCCCGGGTCTGGGTGCCGGCGGCGTCCGAGCCGGTGCCCGGCTCGGTGAGACCGAACCCGGCCAGCGCCTCGCCGCTGAGCAGTCTGGGCAGCCACGTCGCCTTCTGCTCCGCCGTGCCGAACCGGTAGATCGGCATCGCACCCAGCGAGACCGCCGCCTCCAGCGTGATGGCCACGCTGGAGTCGACCCGGGCCAGCTCCTCCAGGGCCAGGCAGAGCGCGAAGTAGTCGCCACCCATGCCGCCGTGCTCCTCGTCGAAGGGCAGGCCGAACAGGCCCATCTTGCCCATCTGCCGGATCACCTCGTACGGGAAGGTGTGCTGCTCGTAGTGCTCGGCGATGACCGGGGCGACCACCTGGCGCGCGAAGTCCCGCACGCTCTCCCGCAGCGCCGCTTGTTCGTCGGTGAGTCGGAAGTCCATCTCATCCTCCTGTAAGGACGGTCCGTCGGGCGCTCGTGACGCCGGGACGGGTCGCTGTGGGGCCTGGGTCGAGGATCAGACCGGGGTGACGCCGTGCCGACGGCGAGAGAAGTGCCGATCTTTCGTACGGGCGGCCGCGAAGCGACGGACCAACTCGGTCCGCAGGTCGTGCGGTTCCACGATGGCGTCCACCACCAGCTCGCTGGCCAGCCGGACGACGTCGATGTCCTGCTCGTACTCGGCCCGCTTGGCGGCCACGAAGGCGGCTCGTTCGTCGGCGTCCGGGATAGCGGCGATCTTGTTGGCGTAGACCGCGTTCACGGCCGCCTCGGCTCCCATGACCGCGATCTTCGCGCTGGGTAGCGCGATGGTGGCGTCCGGCTCGAACCCGGGGCCGGCCATCGCGTAGAGGCCGGCGCCGTACGCCTTGCGGACCACCACGCAGATCTTCGGCACCGTCGCCTCGGAGATCGCGGTGATCATCTTGGCGCCGTGCCGGATGATGCCCTGCTTCTCCACCGCGCTGCCGACCATGAAGCCGGGTACGTCGCTGAGGAACAGCAGCGGCACGTTGAACGCGTCGCAGAGCTGCACGAACCGGGTCGCCTTGTCGGCCGAGTCGACGAAGAGCACGCCGCCCTTGAACATCGAGTTGTTGCCCAGCACGCCGACGACCTGGCCGTCGAGGCGGCCGAAGCCGATGGTCAACTCCTTGGCCCAGAGTGCCTGGATCTCGAAGAACGAACCCTCGTCGAGCAGGCCCTTGACGTACCGCCGCAGGTCGAACGCCTGCCGTTCGCTGGCCGGCACCAGCGCGGCCAGGTCGACCTTCGCGGGCGCGGCGACCGCCGGCGCGGTTGGCGGCGCCTGCGTCCAGTTCGCCGGCAGGTACGACAGGTAGGTCTTGACCACGTCCAGCGCGTCGGCCTCGGTCTTGCAGAGGAAGTGCCCCACGCCGGACTCGGTGGTGTGCACCTTGGCCCCGCCCATCGCCTCCAGGGTGGTCTTCTCGCCGGTGACCATCTCGACCATGCGGTCGGAGCCGAGGTACATGCTGGCGTTGCCGTCGACCATGGCGACAACGTCGCAGAACGCCGGAATGTACGCCCCTCCGGCGGCGCTCGGGCCGAACAGCGCGCACACCTGCGGGATCGAGCCGGAGGCGCGGACCTGGTTCCAGAAGATCTTGCCGGCACCGCGGCGGCCGGGGAAGAGGTCGACCTGGTCGGTGATCCGCGCGCCGGCCGAGTCGACCAGGTAGACCATCGGCACGCCGGCGCCGTACGCGCGCTCGATGATGCGGATGATCTTCTCGACGGTGCGGGCACCCCAACTGCCGGCCTTGACGGTGGAGTCGTTGGCCATCAGGCAGACCTGCCGCCCGTCGATGGTGGCGGTGCCGGTGACCACGCCGTCGGCGGGCAGCCCGTCGGCGAGCGCGTTGGCGTAGAGGCCGTCCTCGACGAATGAACCCTCGTCGACCAGGAGCGCGACCCGTTCGCGGGCGAAGAGCTTGCCCTTGGCCGTGTTGGCCGCGTGGTACTTGTCCGCGCCGCCGGACCGGGCCCGCTTGCGCAGTTGCTCCAGTGCCTCACCGTCGAGCGTCACGCCGACTCCCTCGCCATACTGACCTGAACGATCGTTAGGCTAGCGCATCGACGTGACCGACCGCGACCCATGAGCGAATCAGACGGCGAAGCTCAGAGCAAGACATTGAAAAACATGAATACTTGTCGCTAGGCTCCTGGCACCCCCTCCTCCCGGATTGGAGTCAGCGATGACCTCACGACTCAGTCGGCTCGCGGTCGCCCTGGTGGCGACCGCAGGTGCCACCCTCGGCGTCACGGTCGCCAACCCCGCGCCCGCGTCCGCCGCCATGACCATCTGCTACAACACCAGCCAGGCGGGCAGCTACGCCGGCACCGCCAGCCAGGCCGCCTCGATCTGGAACAACGCCACCGTCAACCTGACGCTCTCCGCCAACTGCGGCTCCAACCTGCGGATCTACCAGATCACCGGCGGGGGCTCGTACGCCGTGCGGACCAGCCTCGGCAACGGCCGGGTCTACATCGACACCCAGCAGGCGGCGCAGTACAGCCCGCTGCGGATCATGACCCACGAGATCGGGCACATCCTCGGCCTGCCGGACAACTACAACGGCAACTGCTCGCTGCTGATGTCCGGCGGTAGCGCCGGCACCAGCTGCACCAACCCGTATCCGAGCACCGCCGAGGCGAACCGGGTGAGCAACCTCTTCGCCGGCACGTTCAGCGCCACCGACCGGAACGCGGACATCTTCCGGGACAGCTGGCCGGCCGCGCTCGCTCCGGTGAGCTGACCGACCAGGTACGTCGGAGGGGCCGGCACGCTGCCGGCCCCTCCCCGCGTCTGCGAGCGGTCAGCGCGGCATCGGCGTCAGCCGGGTCCGTGGGCCAGCGCGCAGGACGCCGGACGGCAGCTTCTTACCGAGCAACTCCTCGGCCAGTTCCGCCACCTCGATGAGCGCCGCCAGGTCGACGCCGGTGTCGATGCCCATGTCGTGCAGCATGTGCACGGCCTCCTCGGTGGCCAGGTTGCCGCTCGCCCCCGGCGCGTACGGGCAACCGCCCAGACCACCGACGCTGGCGTCGAACTCGGTGACCCCCAGCTCGAGCGCGGTCAACAGGTTGGCCAGCGCCGTACCCCGGGTGTTGTGGAAGTGCAGCAGCACCGGCACGTGCGCGTTGCTGTCGCGTACCGCGGTCAGCAGCTCGCGGACCCGGCGCGGCGTGCCCATTCCGGTGGTGTCGCCGAACGCGACCCGGTCCGCGCCGTCACGGACCACCCGGTCCACGATGCCGGCCACCCGCCGTGGGTCGATGTCGCCCTCGTAGGGGCAGCCGAAGCTGGTCGCCACGATCACCTCGACCCGCGCGGAGGCGCCGTGCAGCAGGTCGATCAGCTCGGCGATGTCGTCCAGCGACTCGTCGGTGGACCGGTTGACGTTGCGCCGGTTGTGCGTGTCGCTGGCCGAGACCACCACCTCGATCTCGGTGAAGCCGGCCGCCAGAGCACGCTGGGCGCCCCGGGTGTTCGGCACCAGCGCCGAGTAGCGCACCCCGTCGGCCTTGACCGCTCGCTGCCACACCTCGTCGGCGTCGGCCATCTGCGGAATCGCCCTCGGGTGGACGAACGACACCGCCTCGATCCGGCGTACGCCGGTGCCGGAGAGCGCGTCGAGCAGCCGCACCTTGGCGTCGGTCGGGATCGGGTCCTCGTTTTGCAACCCGTCCCGCGGCCCAACCTCACGAATGGAAACGAAATCCGGCAGTTCCGCCATCAGGGTGGTCACCTCACTGTGACGTCGCGTCATTGTTGTGTCAGCACTGCTCCGGGCAACGGTAGCGGCACAGCCACCAGCCGGCCGCCGCCGAGTGTGGGACGGGCATCGTGTCGGCCGACGCCCCCCTACTGGCCCTTCCGGCCAGCCCCCGGCCACCCTTCGGCGGATCAAACGGGTCGAAAGGGTCCGTTCACCCTCGGGGCCATGGAACCAGGGACACCAGGGTGGCTACGTTGATGCCGGTGTGACGACGGGGCCGGCCATCGGCTGGACCCCATCGTCAGCACGCCTCCGGTGGTCAGCGCTGCGACGGTCCTTCCAAGAGCTCTGCAGCGCAGCGGAGTGCGGTCGAGAGGGCGCCGACGCATGCGGCGGCGTCCTCCCGACCCACGACCAGGGCCATCACGACGGCACCATCGGTGCCGAGGGACGCCTTTCGGAGAACCCGGACCACAAGCCTGGCCTCGTTCGGCCGGCGCGCACCATTGCCGATCATCTCTCATCCTCCCGGTAATCGGTCCGCAATAGCGATGGGATTACCGTCGATGGAAGTTCCACGACTTGTTCCCACGAGCAACAATCAATCCGTATGAGCGTGGGTGTTTTCCCATCCGCTACGACAACGACCCCGCGCGACGGACGAGACGATCTTGTGACCGGGTTGCCACGGGACCACCCGGCCAACAGAGCAGACGCGGGCAGTGCAGCCACGACCCAGCCAAAAACGTTCTGGCGTAAGGGTTGGACAACCGTTAGTTGATGGTCCTACCCGGCCAGCCACCCGGCCAGAATCTGACTGGTGACACAGCCTCAATACACGGATGCTTGATCAGAGGCGGTAGAAATACTGTCCGACGTCATGCGCGCTCTTGGAAGGACCGGCATGACCACCAAATTGAAAGGAACGACATGACCACCGAAGACGGTGTGCCGCTCCCGCAAGAGGAGCGCACCCGAAGACACCGACTGGTCCCGCGATCGGTGCTCGAAGCGAAATACCAGCAGCGCTATGACAACCCCGCCGTATCGACGTACGCGCTGGCGGTCCGCGACGTCGTGGAGAACTGTCCCGAGATCGGGCCGATCGACACCTGGCAGAAACTGGCCGACCAGATCTGCCTACCCCGACCCGATCGCGACCGGTCCCTGTGGCGCAAGAAGCTGTCACGACACTTCACCGCCGAGAGCAAGGGCCCACCCTGGCAGACGGTGGTGCTCGTGGTGGAGCACGCGCTGCCACCGGAGGCTCGGCGGCAGCAACTGGCCCACTTCGCCGAGCTGTACGCCCTGGCCCGAGGTGAGAAGCCGCCGACCGGAACCCGCGACGAACGAGCCGAGGGGGCGACCGGGGCGCTCAGTGGCCCCGATCTCGAACGGGAGCTGCGGCAGAAGAACACGGATCTGGAGCGGAAGCTGCTTGCCTGCATGGTGGAGATCAGCAAGTTGCGGGCCGACCAGGCCGGTCAGTCGCTCGGCGGCGACCTGGCACCGGACGCGCTTCCTCGACAACGCGAACCGTTGAGCGGCCCGCCGGCTGGGACTCCCAACACCAGACACTTCCCGACGAGCCAAGCCAGAGCCGGCGGTTCAACCCATGGCCACTACCGGGCACAGCGGCTGGACACCGGCTCCATCGGACTACCCGGCCAGCCGCCCTACCTGACTGACGAGCCCTGGCACAGCCGCAACAACCTGCGCAACCACCTCTGAACCGCGCCGTCCCGCAGAGGTCGAGTTGATCAAGAGGTTTGCGTCATCCGTCGCCAAAAGCCTGACGCAAACCTCTTGATCACCACGGCGACCAGACGGTCAGCGCATGCGGGAGACGATGGCGGTGTCGTAGGCGCCGGAGACGAACTCCTCGTTGTCGAGCAGCTCGGTGAAGAAGGGGAGGTTGTTCTTCGGGCCGGCGATCTGGAAGGTGGCCACCGCGGTCTTCGCGCGTTCCAGCACCTCGTCCCGGGTGGCGCCGGTGACGATCAGCTTGGCCAGCAGGCTGTCGTAGAACGGAGTGACGGTGTTGCCCTCGGTGTAGCCGGAGTCCACCCGGACCCCCGTACCCGTCGGCTCCACCCAGGTCCTGATCACACCGGGACCGGGCAGGAAACGCTTCGGGTCCTCGGCGTTGATCCGCATCTCGATGGCATGGCCACGCGAGGTCAGCGCGTCCGGGTCGAACGTCGGGGCCAACCCGGACGCCACCCGCAACTGCTCCTCGACCAGGTCAATGCCGTAGACGTACTCGGTCACCGGGTGCTCCACCTGTAGCCGCGTGTTCATCTCCAGGAAGAAGAACTCATCGGTGGCCGGATCGAGCAGACACTCCACAGTGCCGGCGTTGCGATAACCGACCGCCTCACCCGCGCGCACCGCCGCCGCCAGGAGGCGGGACCGCAGCTCCGGCGAGACCGCCGGGGACGGGGACTCCTCGACCAGCTTCTGGTTGCGCCGCTGCACCGAGCACTCCCGCTCACCGAGCGCCACCACCCGGCCGTCGGCCAGGCCGAGGATCTGCACCTCGACGTGCCGCACCCGGGGGAAGAACCGCTCGATCAACACCGAGCCGTCACCGAACATCCGCTCGGCGAACGCGCGCACCTTGTCGTACTCGGTGCGCAGCGCGGCCTCGTCGACGGCCACGCCCATGCCCATGCCGCCGCCACCGGCCGCGGCCTTGACCATCACCGGGTAGCCGATCTCGGCGGCGGCCGTCACCGCCGCGTCCAGGTCGGCGGCCGGGTCGGTGGTGCCGGGCGCGACCGGAACACCGGCCGCCGCCATCAGGTTCCGCGCGTTGATCTTGTCGCCCATCGCGGTGATCGCGTCCGCGCCGGGTCCGACCCAGATCAGGCCGCTGGACTCGACGGTACGGGCGAACTCGGCGTTCTCCGACAGGAAGCCGTACCCGGGGTGGATGGCCTGCGCACCTGTCGACTTCGCGGCGGCGAGGATCGCCTCGGTGTTGCGGTAGCTCAGCGCCGGGGCCGGCGGGCCGATCAGGACCGCCTCGTCGGCCTCGGCCACGAACGGCAAATCGGCGTCGGCCTCCGAGTACACAGCGATCGCGCGGATGCCGAGCCGCCTGGCGGTACGGATGATCCGGCGGGCGATCTCGCCCCGATTGGCGACCAACAGTGACTCGATCATGTTTCCTCCCGGCGTCCGGATGTTGGGACGATGTCAGGGAATCATGACCGGCCTGGTTCTGACGAGTCGGCTCAGGCGAGCAGCGCGGCCAGGGCCGCCCCGCGCAGCAGCTCGGCACGACGCCGCCGGTCCACCTCACCACCGAGGAACGGGGTCGAGTTCATCAGGCCGAACGCGGCGTGCGCGAGCACCCGCGCCTCGCCGTCGGGCATGCCCGGGTGCAGCGCCGTGAGCACTGTCACCCACTCCTCGACGTAGAGCCGTTGCAGGCGGCGGATGCGCCGCCGCGGCTCCTCCGGCAGGCGGTCCAACTCGTGCAGGTGCAACGCGATCACCGCCGGGTTGGCCAGCGCGAACTCGACGTGAAAGTCGATGAGCGACTCCAGCACCTCGCGCGGACCGTCCGGGTGCCCGGCCGCGCGTTCCCGCCCGCCGGCCAGCAAACCCTCACTCACCGGAATGAGCGCGGCAGCCAGCATCGCCTCCTTGCCGGCGAAGTGGTGGTAGAGCGCCGGACCGGTGACCCCAGCGGCCGCGCCGATGTCATCCATCGACACACCGTGGTAGCCACGGGCGGCGAACAGACCAACCGCGATCTCCAGAATCTCGTCCTTGCGGGACCTGCGTCGGCCCGCACCCGCCGCACCCCGTGCCTGCTGCTCCACCGTCACCGGGCAAGCCTAGACCGCGAACTGCCTGCGGTGGAGGACAGCGGCTTGACCCTCGACCCGGTTGAACCCGCACGGTCACCGGATGACCTCCCCTCCTCTCGGCCGAAACTTCCGGCTGCTCTGGTCCGCCGCCGTCTCGTCGAGGCTCGGGGACGCGCTGCGTACGCCGGCACTGGCCCTGCTGGCCGCGGCGGTGACCCGCGACCCCCGGATCATCGCGGCGGTCACCGTGGCCGGTCAGCTACCGCCACTGCTCTTCGGCCTGCTCGGCGGCGTGTACGCGGACCGCTGGGACCGACGTCGGACGATGGCTCTGGTCGACGGCGTACGCGCCACCGTGGTGGCGGCGCTGGCCGTGGCGGTCGCCCTCGACCGGGTCGGCGTCGTGGTGCTGCTGCTGGCCGCGTTCCTCCTCGCCGCGTTGGGCACGCTCTTCGACTCCGCGTCGTTCGCCCTGCTTCCGGCACTGGTGCCGCCGGACGCGCTGCCCCGGGCAAACGGTCGGCTGCAGGCGGGGTCAGCGGTGGCCGGCGGCTTCCTCGGCGCGCCCGCCGCCGGTGTGCTCTTCGCCGTCGCCCCGGCCCTGCCGTTCGCCCTCGACGCTGTCACCTTCGCCACCGCCGCCCTGCTCGTGCTGGCCCTGGCACCGGTTCCGGTCGTGAGCGCCAACGCACGACGCGGGTCGGTGTGGAGCGAGATCGCCGAGGGGGTGCGCTGGTTACGCGGCCACCGGGCACTGTGGCGGGTCACAGTGCTCGCCGCCGCCTGCAACCTGGCGATCAGCGGGATCATGGCGGTGCTTGTGCTCTACGCGCTGGACGTGCTGCGGGTGCCGCCCGCCGGGTACGGGCTGTTCGCCGCGGCCGCCATCGTCGGCGGTGTGGCGGGGGCGCTCGGGGCGGGTCGGCTCGCCGCCCGGTTCGGTACGCTGCCGGCGCTGCGCGTCGTGCTCGCCGCGCAGACCGTGGCGCTGACCGGGTTCGCGCTGGCCCGCGATCCGGTGCCGGGTGGCCTCGCGTTGGCCGTCTTCGCCGCCGGGACCGTGGTGTGGAACAGCCTGTGTGCGTCGTACGGGCAGCGGCACGTGCCGGCCGGGCTGCTCGGCCGGGTCGGTGCGGCCCAGCGGATGGTCGGTCTGCTCACCGCACCGGTCGGGGCGGTGCTCGCCGGCCTGGCCGCCGCGGCGTACGGCACGGTGCCGGTGGCGGGCGCGGCAGCCGGCACGTTCGCGCTGGTCACACTGGCCGCGTGGCGGACACTGCGGCCTGCTGCGCCCGGCGTGCTGAGCCCCAGCGGGGCAGCCTAGCCCGGCGCCGGCGTCCGGTGGGACAGCCCGGACAGGCGTAGCGCGACCTTCCGGCGGGCCGGCGGCAGTGCACCGAGCAGCCGGATCAGCACGTCCCGGGCGGGTCGGCGGGCCGGGGAGACGGTCGCCAGTCGGGTCAGCACGGCGGCGAAACTCAGCACGTCCTCGGCCATCGGCCGCTGCCGGGCGCTGTAGTCGTCGAGCAGCGATTCCGGGCCTCCGTCGAGCACGTCGGCCACGGCGGTGCCGAGGGCGACCGCGTCGCAGATGCCGAGGTTCATGCCCTGACCGCCGGCCGGGCTGTGTACGTGTCCGGCGTCCCCGGCCAGCAGCACGGGCCCGGCTCGGAAGGTGTCGGCGATTCGGTGCTGCACCCGGAACCGGGAACCCCAGAGCACCTCGGTCACCCGGTCGGGTCGTCGCGCCGGGCCGCGCTCGTCGAGCAGCGTCTGGAGGTACACCACCTCCGGATCCGTCGGAGCCGTCGCCACCCCGGCCACCAGCCGGACCACTCCGTCCGGCAGTGGCGCCCAGATCAGCGGGCCGGACCGGGCGAGGAAGAGCGCCACCTCGTCGCCGGGCAGGGCGCTGTCCACCCGCACGTCGGCGAGCACGAAGGATTCCTCGTCGCGGGGGCCGGTGAAGCCGATGCCGGCTGCCTGCCGGACGGTGCTGTGCAGGCCGTCGGCACCGACCACGTACCGGGCGCGCAGCGCCGCCCCGTCGGTCTGCGCTAGCACCCCGTCGCCGGCCGGGCTCAGGCCGGTCAGCCGGGACGGCCGTCGTACCCGGACGCCGAGGGCCTCCAGCTGTGCGGTGAGGACCGCCTCGGTGACCGACTGCGAGACCAGCAGCGCGTAGGGGAAGCGGGACGGCAACTCGTGGAACGGCACCGTCAGCAACACCCGGTCCCGGTCGCGGACGGTGAAGCGCGGCGACCGCATCCCCTGGGCGATCATCGGCGCCGCGGCGCCGATCCGGTCCAGCACCTCCAGGGTGTACGCGTGCACGACCGCCGCACGGGAGGTCGTCGGCGGCTCGGTCAGTTGGTCCAGCACTGTCACCTCGATCCCGCGTCGGGCCAGCGTCAGCGCGGTGGCGAGACCGGTGGGGCCAGCGCCCACCACCAGCACGTCGGTGCTCACGGGCAGCATGGCCACCTCCCGGGCAATCGTTGCCAACAGGCGTTGGCAAACACTTGTTGGCAACGCTAGGACGCTGCTGATTGTGTGTCAACAGTTGTTGGCATACGGTCGTCGACATGGCAGCGCCCACCCAACCGACCCACCCCCGACGCTCCGACGCCACCCGGGCGGCGATCCTGCGAGCGGCCCGGGAACGCTTCGCGGCGGACGGATACGAGCGCGCCACGATCCGGGCCATCGCCGCCGACGCCCAGATCGACCCGTCGATGGTCATGCGCTACTACGGCAGCAAGGAGGGGCTCTTCGCGGCGGCCGCCGAGTTCGACCTCCGCCTGCCCGATCTGGCCCGGGTGCCGCCCGCTCACCTCGGCGAGGTGCTGATCCGGCACTTCCTCGCCCGGTGGGAGGGCGACGAGACACTCGTGGCGCTGCTCCGGGCCGCCAGCACCAACCCGGGCGCCGCCGAGCGGATGCGCGGCATCTTCGTCAATCAGCTCGCCGCAGCCGTGGCCACGTTCGGCACCGACCCGACGACGACCGCCCGCCGTGCCGGTCTGGTGGCCAGCCAGATCCTCGGCCTGGCCTTCACCCGATACATCGTCCGCCTGCCACCCATTGTGGAGACGCCAGCCGAGGAGTTGGTTGCCTGGATCGCACCGACTCTGCAGCGCTACCTGACCGGGGTGCCGGAAGACTGACCCAACCTTTTACCCCTCCCCGCGCGTCTGGCAGGTGACGCGCACGCGACGGCCCGGGAGGGGGCGGATGGCACCGACGGAACGCGACGGCCGTGACGGCTACCTCGCCTTCGTGGAAAGCCACCAACACCGGCTGCTCCGGGCGGCCTATCTGATCTGCGGCAACCAGCACCAGGCCGAGGATCTCCTCCAGGACGCCCTGCTCAAGCTGGCGTTGCGCTGGGCGTCGGTCCGTGACGGCGACCCCTCCGCATACGTGCGGACCATCCTCTACCGGGATGCGGTGTCGTGGTGGCGTCGCCGACGACGGGAATGGTTGAGCGCCGCGCCACCGGACCGGGTGACCCACGACCGGGACGGCGCGCTGCGGCTGACGCTGCACGACGCACTGAGCCTGCTGCCGCCCCGGCAGCGGGCCGTCCTGGTGTTGCGCTACTACGAGGATCTGACCGAGGTCGCCACCGCCGAGGCCCTCGGGGTGACCGTCGGCACAGTGAAGAGCCAGTGTCATGCGGCGCTGCGCCGCCTCCGCGAGGTCGCCCCGGACCTCGCCCGGGACGCCCAGCCACGGCAGGGCTCGGCCGATCTGGCCACCGGCTTGGAGGTGAACCCGTGAACGAGCAGGACCTGCGCCGGCTGCTGACCGTCAGCGTCGAGGACATCCTGCCCAGCCAGCCGGCAGCGGCCGGCTGGGACCGGGCTCGGCGCAGGCGGCGTACCCGACGGGCCGTCGGCGTGGTCGCCCTGGCCGTGGCACTGGTCGGCGGTGGCACGGTGGCGGCCCTGCGACCGCCCGACCCACCGCCGAATCACTCGGTGGCGCCGACCCCGACCGTCGTCCCCACGCACAACGATCCCGTGCAGCACGCCCCCGCCGAGCTGACCTTCCCGCCCGATCCGCTCGCCCGGCTCGGCGGCCCGGCGACAGTGCCGCTGTCCGAGCGACCGGTCCAGCGCGCGCTGGCGCTGTTCCAGCCGACGGACGAGGAAAATCGCGCGGACGGCCCGGTTCGGGTGCTCGGCAACGACGGCGTGGTACGCAGTCTCGACGTGGTGACGCTGGCACCCACCCGGGACGTGAGCGGCAACGAGGCGTCCGCCGTGAAGCCGGGCGTGCTGTCGCCGGACGGCCGGTCGGCGGCGTTCGCGCAGACCAGGGAACTGGTCATTGTCGACCTCACCACCGCAGAGGTACGCCGGATTCCCCTCGACGGCTATCTGGAGCTGGTGATCTGGGCGCACGACCGAGTGCTGGTCGGGGGCGAGGACCGGACGTACGCGGTGGACCGGGTCACCGGGGTGGCGAGCAGGATCGACGTGTCGGCCTGGGTCCTGGCCGCACCCGATCCGGAGGGCAGTCGCGAGGCGGCGCTGATCGAGCTGATCGGCGACCGGGAAGACCTGACACTGCGCAGCCGGACCGCGCGCGAGGCGACGATCCAGTCCGAACAGCGGATCACCGGCGACCGACTGCCCTCGCCGTACCAGATCAACGAGTTCTACGGCCGGGGCTGGTTGCACGGCGAGCGGCTGGCCAGCGCGGCGTGGATCACCAGCGGTGAGATCGACGGCGCCGAGGGGGCGGCCGTGCTGGATGCGCGGACCGGTGCCGTTTCCCACCTGCTCGACCTGGGCCGGCAGCGCGCCAAGGGCTGCTGCGAGGTGCTGGGCTGGGACAACAAGGGTGCGGTGCTGCTCCGGCTGGAACCGGCCGCCCTGGCCCGCTGGAACCCGGAGACCGGCGAGATCACCGGTATCGTCCGCGACCTGCGCGGCATGATCGCGCTCGCGGGGTGAGACCGTCCCCACGCGACAGCGCACGTCGCGCGGGGGCGGTCGCGCCGCTCAGGCGGTCAGGCCGCCGGGCTGGTCGCCCCTGACGACAGGTGCCCGGACCAGGTTGCCCCACTCGGTCCACGAGCCGTCGTAGTTGCGCACCTGCGGGTAGCCCAGCAGGTGCCGCAGCACGAACCAGGTGTGGCTGGACCGCTCGCCGATCCGGCAGTACGCGATCACGTCGTCGTCGGGGCTCAGCCCGAGCTGGTCGGCGTAGATCGCCTTCAGCTCGTCGGCGGACTTGAACGTGCCGTCCTCGTTGGCGGCGGACTTCCACGGCTTGCTGACCGCGCCCGGGATGTGCCCGCCCCGCAGCGCACCCTCCTGCGGGTAGTCCGGCATGTGCAGCGTCTCGCCGGTGTACTCACCCGGCGACCGGACGTCGACAAGTGGCCGGCCGGCGGCGATGTGCGCCATGACCTGCTCACGGTAGGCCCGCAGCGGCGCGTCGTCGCGCAGCGGCACCGGGTAGTCGGCGCGGGGACGAGCCGGCTTGTCGCGGGTCACCTCGCGCCCCTCGGCGATCCACTTCTGCCGGCCGCCGTCGAGCAGCCGCACGTCGGCGTGGCCGAAGAGCGAGAACACCCAGAGGGCGTACGCGGCCCACCAGTTGAAGTTGTCGCCGTAGAAGACGACAGTGTCGCCCCGGCCGATGCCCTTCGCGGCGCACAACTCGGCGAAGCGCTCGGCATCCAGATAGTCGCGGGTCACCTGGTCGTTCAACTCCAGGTGCCAGTCGACCTTGACAGCACCGGGAATGTGACCCGATTCGTAGAGCAGCACGTCCTCGTCGGACTCGACAACCACGAGGCCCTCGTCGCCCAGGTGCTCGGCCAGCCACTCGGTGGTGACCAGCCGTTGCGGATCCGCGTACGACTGAAGGCGGGGATCAGGATCGTTCGGCACAGACATGATCCCCAAACTACGCCGCAATCCGGGCCGGTGGACGGCCATCGGGGTGCGACGGAGCGCACGCGAGGCGTCCTCAGGCGCGGCGGTGGGCGATCCGGCCCGCGACCACTGTCACCAGGCAGACACCGTCGGCAGCATGAACCGCCAGGTCGGCGCGCTCACCCGCACGTAGCGTGGCCGGCACGGCAGCGGGCAGCACGAGCAGATCACCCCGGTCGACGGCGACCCGCACCGCCGGGTCGGCCAGGTGCTCCACCAATACCGCCGTCACTCCGTTCCGCAGCAGCGCGTGCACCCGCTCGCGCGGGGTGGGTGCCGCCGGCAACGGACCGTCGTGCAGCAGGCCCGGCCCCAGCGTGCCGGGCCAACTGCGGACCCGAACACCCGCGTACGCCGCACTCAACTCGGTCAGCGGACCGACGGCCTCGATGCGGTCACCGCTCACCACCACGGCGTGCTCGGGCTGCGACGCGCCATCGGCGGTGCGCCGCAGCAGCGGTGCGGTGTGCAGCGTGCGCACGTTCAGTCGACGATCGGCCCGAGCAACGGGCGCTTCGCCGTCACCCTGTCACCGGACGACCGGCCGGTCAGCCGCCGCTTCAGCCACGGCGCGAGGTGCCGACCGGCCCACCGCACGTCGGCGGTACGGGCAGCCAACCACGGCGACGGCGCCGGGTGCGGCGGAACCATCAGCCACTCCTCGTCGCAACCGACGCCGAGCCCGTTCAACACCTGCCCCGCGACCCGCCGGTGACCGGCCGCGGAGAGATGCAACCGGTCGGTGCTCCACAGCATCGGGTTGAGGAAGGTGTCGTCGGCGTACAGGTCGACCATGATGGCGCCGTGTCGCTCGGCGGTCTCGCCGACGGCCTGGTTGAGCAACTGCACGCGGGGGGCGACGAGGCGCTGGCCGGGCAGCCGGGCCATCACGTCGGCGAACCGGAAGAGCAGCACGTCCGCACCGCCCGAACGCAGTTGCCGGACCACCTCGTCGAAGCGGGACACCAGCGCGTCCGGGTCGAAGGTGCGGCGCAGCACGTCGTTGCCGCCGGCCGCGAAGCTGATCAGATCCGGCTTCATCGCCACCGCCGACGGCACCTGCTCGGCTACCACGCTGGGGAAGAGCCGACCCCGGATGGCCAGGTTCGCGTACCGGAAGTCGGGCCCCGCCTCGGCGGCGAGCCGGGTCGCCACCAGGTCGGCCCAGCCCCGGTAGGTGCCGTCCGGGTACGCGTCGTCCATGCCCTCGGTGAAACTGTCCCCGACCGCGACAAAACTGCGCCAGCCCACCCGCGCCCCCTCACACCACTCGTTGCCTGCGGCGATCAGTCTGTCACCGGGGGCACGGCGAGCAGTGCCCCGATCGGGCGACGTGGCGGAGGTCATGGGCCGCCGCGCAACCCCGTCGCCCACGGCCGGCGCGGGGGAGCTGACCGAATCGGGTTGCGGCCGGGTCGCCAGAAGTACCGGCCACCCGTGAGCGGCCGGTCCCTCGTCGTACCTGTGGAAGTCCGCAGGTTGGCTCAACCCAGCAGGCCGCCCCAGGGCTGGCCGGCGGGAACCGCCGCGTCGGACAGCACCCGGCCGTCAGCGCCGTAGCGGACCAACCGGTACGCCGGCGCGTCGTCCGCTGGCGTCGCGGTGTTGACCTGGACCACCAGGCCGCCGTCAGCCAGCGCGACCGCGTCGGTGGCCTGGCCGTGGCCGGTCGGCTCGCTCCAGGCCCGATCGAGCGGCGTCAGCTCGGTGGCCGTCCCACTGGCGGCGTCCACCCGGTAGGTGCGGAACACCCAGCCACAGCCGCATCCACCGGCGTTGGGCACGTGGGTGCTGATCACCAGGGACCGGCCGTTGCGGAAGATGCCGGCAATCCCGTCGATGACGAGGCCGGAGGGGACGCGCGGGCTGACCGCGCGACGGGTACCCCGCTCGTCGCGGATGTGCACCGCCCGATCGGTGAACTGGGCAATCCACCCACCGGACGCCGTCGGACAGCTCGCCTGCCGGGTGGCGAGAACCTTCCGGCCGGTGCCATCGGCATTGATGGCAACGACGGTCCAGTTCTTCTCCTGGCCCAGGCCGAACAGCACCCGCTCGGAGTCGAGCCAGCTCGGGGCGCAGGTCTGCTGGCCCTGTGTCGGGATGGCGCGCTGCTTCGTGCCGTCGAAGTCGCTGATCACCAACCGCTCGGCGGACGCCTCGACCCACGCGGCCCGCCGGCCGTCCGGCGCGACGGCAATCGGCCCGGTAGCCGTTTCATTGCCGGGGCGACCCTCGCGCACCAGCTCCCAACTTCCATCCGGGGTACGCCGCCAGACCCGAGCCGGATCGTTCTGCGCCTCGCCGTACTCCTGGGCGGTGTACCAGGTCAGCCGCGGCCACAGGGACGAGCTGACGGCCGGGCGGGCCGGCGCGGCGGCGGGGGCGGCCGAGGCCGCAGCGACCGGAACTTCACCTGACCCGGCGCCGCCCCCGCCGGCGAACGAGGTGTCGCCTGTCGCTGGAACGATGCTGCCGGCTTCGGCGGGAGCGGACGCGCTGTCCGAGCCGGCGGGACCGCAGGCTGTGGCAGCAAGCGCCAGGAACAGCAGGGCAGCCGTACCGACGAGGACGCGGGAACGACGGGCCGGGGCGGCGAGATGTACGGACTGGGTGAACGGGCCGAGGTTCATGGTGGCGCTCCTTGCTGGAGTTCGTTACCGAGCGGGACACCACCCAAGACGAGCGCCTGGTCGCTGTGAGTTGCCGCCGCCGGACGCCGCTATCCGACAGTCGGATCCGGCCGCACCGGCAACCATTTCCGTAGATCACCGACGATGATCAACGCCGTCCCGGCGATCGGCGCGGAGACACAGACGGGCGGGTCACCCATGTGTGGCCCGCCCGTCGCCTTGCTGGTCGTCAGGCCACGACGGCCAGGATCTGCATGTCCTTCAGAGCCGCCGGCTCGGCGGTCTCGGAGATCTTCCGGCCATCCTTGTCGACGAGCAGCACGGCGTACCCGTTGCCGGCCTGCACCCGCACGACCATCGACCCGTCGGCCTGGAAGTAGACCTGCCGCAGCGTGCGTCCACCCAACGGCAACGTGACCTGCGTGCCGACGCGTGTCTCCAGCACCGCGCTCACCTGGAGGAATCTGGCTACGTCCCGCCCGTCCTCGCTGCCCGGGTGGTAGCGGTACAGGGCGACGCGGTCGCCGTCCGGGGAGAGGCTGGCGAAGTGGCTGCTCCACCAGGTGCCGCTCGGGTCCAACCCCGGCACGTCACGCTTCTGGTTGCCATCGGTGTCGAACAACGTCACACCGGCGTCGGTGTTCATCGCGATGGTCCCGCCGTCGGCCGACCAGACGGCATGGCAGGCCGATGGCTCGGTGGCCCACCAGCGAACGGACTTCGTAGCCGAATGAGTGTCCAGTACGCCGAACCGTCCGGGTTCACCCGTCGCCTTCGCCTCGCGGAACAGCAGGTGCCCGTCCGGCGACCAGACCGGGGTGACGCAGTACCTCTCCACTCCAGAACGCATCGTCTGTTTGTCGCTGCCATCGGCGTTGGCCGTGAAGATGGTGCTCCTGCCGTCGCCACCGTCTTCGATCCAGGCCACCCGGCGGCCATCCGGCGAGACACTCACGTTGCCCACAGCCGCGAGTTCGGGCAGCGCCAGCAGTCGTACCGGGTCGCCCCCAGGACGCCAGGACCGCAGGTTGTTGGTCTTCGCGTCGGTAACCTTGGCGGGACCGTAGAAGAGCTTGCCGATCCCCACACTCGGCGTGTTCGTGCCGGATTCGCCAGCAGAGGATCCTGGCGCGTCGCTGGCGCTTGTGGATGGCGTCGGGCTGGGCGTCGGCGTCGCCGTGACCGACGGGGTGTCGGCGGGTAGGGGGGACGGGGACCGGTCCGGGCGGATGGCGAGGGCGGTGCCGGTCGCCGCCGCGATCAGCACCAGCGCGGCGGCGGACGTGGCCACCGCCCGCTGGATGCCGAGCCGACGGGACGTCCGCAGGGTCCGTTCCCGTAGGTCGACCACCGTGACCTCGTCGGCCAGCTCGGTCAGATCGAGCCGGAGGCGCTGGTCGTTCATCGGACGTTTCCTTCCAGGACGTACAGCTCGGCGAGTTCGGGCGCGACCACCCGCAATTTGGCCAGCGACTTCGCCGTCTGGCTCTTCACGGTGCCGACGGTGACGCCGAGCAGGTCCGCGGTCTCCACCTCGGTGCGGTCCTCGAAGAACCGCAGCACCAGCACGGCCCGTTGTTTCGGCGAGAGCTTCGCCAGCGCGGCCCGGAGAGTGAGCCGCAGGCTGGTCTGTTGGGCGTGGTCGGGGGCCGAGCCGCCTCCGCGTGGCTCGGGCAGATCGCCCGGCATCGACTCGGGTATCCGGCGCCGCCGCCACCAGGACACCTGTAGGTGGTACATGGTCTTACGGGTGTACGCCTCGGCGTTGCCGCTGTGGTGCAGTCGGTTCCAGGACCGGTGTGTTCGGGCCAGGGCCGACTGGACGAGGTCCTCGGCCAGGTGTTGGTCACCGGTGAGTAGGTAGGCGGAGCGCAGCAACGCCGGAGTGCGGGTACGGACGAACGAGTCGAACTCACTCAGTAGAGGGTCCACACGGGCCGATCCTTGGGTAGTGAGAAGGGGGTGAGGTGCTGCCTTCCCAGACGCGAGTCGGCGCGGCAAGGGTTGCCGCCAGCGAGCATCGTCCGGCCCGCCCGTTCGAATCGATCACGTCACCGGAGTCGCGCAGCAGGTCCGAATTGGTTCGCTCGTCCGATCGATGCGGCCCTACGCTGCACCCATGCTGCTGCGCATGTCGACCCTGCTGCTCCGGACCCTGCGCGAGGACCCGGCCGACGCGGAGGTGCCGAGCCACCGGCTTCTCCTGCGCGCCGGTTACATCCGCCGCGCCGCGCCGGGCGGCTACACCTGGCTGCCGCTGGGCAAACTGGTGCTGGATCGGATCACCGACGTGGTGCGCGGCGAGTTGTTCGCGATCGGCGACCAGGAGGTGCACTTCCCGGCGCTGCTGCCGGCCGACCCCTACCGGACGAGCGGCCGGTGGACGGAGTACGGCGACGACATCTTCACCCTCGCCGACCGGCGCGGTGCCGAGTACCTGTTGGCGCCCACCCACGAGGAGATGGCGGCGCTGCTGGTCAAGGACCTGTTCAGCTCGTACCGGGACTTCCCGGTGACGCTGTTCCAGGTGCAGACGAAGTTCCGCGACGAGGCGCGGCCCCGGGCCGGGCTGCTGCGCGGCCGGGAGTTCCTGATGAAGGACGCGTACTCCTTCGACCTGGACGAGGCGGGGCTGCGGGACGCGTACGCCCGGCATCGCGCGGCGTACCAGCGGATCTTCGACCGGTTGGGCCTGGACTACACGGTGGTGCACGCGATGTCCGGCGCGATGGGTGGCTCCGCGTCGGAGGAGTTCCTGGCGGCGACACCGGTCGGCGAGGACACCTTCGTCGGCTGCACCGCCTGCGACTACGCGGCGAACACCGAGGCGGTGGTCACCCGGGCGCCGGCCGCCGTTGACCCGACCACGCAGCCGGCCGTCGAGGTGCACGACACCCCGGAGACCCCGACGATCGCCGGTCTGGTGGAGCTGGCGAACGCCCAGCGGTTGGGCGGTCGGGACGGCTGGACCGCCGCCGACACCCTGAAGAACGTGGTGCTGTCCGTTCGGCAGCCGGGTGCGGACCGGGCCGAGCCCCTGGTGATCGGGCTGCCCGGGGACCGGGAGGTCGACCTGAAGCGGGTCGCCGCCGCGCTGGCGCCGGCCCAGGTGGCCGTCTTCGACGAGTGGACCGAGCATCCGGAGCTAATCCGCGGGTACATCGGGCCGCAGGTGCTTGACAAGCTGGGCGTCCGCTATCTGGTCGATCCCCGGGTGGCGCCCGGCTCCGCGTGGCTGACCGGTGCGAACGAGCCGGGACGGCACGCGACCGACGTCGTCCACGGGCGGGACTTCACGCCCGACGGGACGATCGAGGCGGCCGAGGTGCGCGCCGGTGACAGCTGCCCCGACTGCGCCGACGGCGAGCTGACGATCCGGCGGGGCATCGAGATCGGCCACATCTTCCAGCTCGGTCGCCGGTACACCGACGCGTTCGCTGTCGACGTGCTCGGGCCGGCCGGCAAGCCGATCCGGCCGACAATGGGCTGCTACGGCATCGGGGTGTCCCGGGCGGTCGCGGCGATCGCCGAACAGCACCACGACGACCGGGGGCTGGTCTGGCCGGCGGCGATCGCGCCGTGCGACGTACACCTGGTGGTGGCGGGCAAGGGGCCGCAACTCGACGCGGCGCTGGAGCTGGGCGGGCGCCTCGCCGCCGCCGGCCTGCGGGTGCTCGTCGACGACCGTACCCACGTCTCGGCCGGGGTCAAGTTCACCGACGCGGAGCTGATCGGCATCCCCCGGGCCGTCGTGGTCGGCCGCCGACTCGCCGAGGGGTACGTCGAGCTGCGTGAGCGGGCTGGCGACGGGCGCACCGAGCTACCGCTTGACGGTCTGGTGGACCGACTCGTCCACGAGGTACGCCAGGAACGTGGAAACCTGGTGTAGCTGCCGCGTCACCGGGTAGTGCAGTCGGATCGGGTGTAAACGTCTTCGGAGGCTCTCATGACCGGTTACCGGGTCAGTGACGTGATGACCAAGCAGGTGGTGTACCTGCCGGCGGAGACCACCCTGGACGAGGCGGCCAGGGTGATGAAGGAGGCGGACATCGGCGACGTGGTGGTCACCGACGGCGCCAGCCTCGCCGGCATGCTCACCGACCGGGACATCGTGGTGCGGGCCGTGGCGGAGAACAGCTCCCCCGCGGCCACCACCATCGGCTCGATCGTCACCCGTGAGGTGGTCATGATCGAGCAGCACTGCACGGCGGGCGAGGCGGCGGCGCTCATGCGGGAACGGGGCATCCGCCGGGTGCTGGTCTGTGACACCGATCGCAAGCTGGTCGGGATCGTCTCGCTCGGCGACCTGGCCATGCAGCTCGACCCCACCAGCGCCCTCAGCGAGATCAGCGAGCAGTCGCCGACGGTGTGACGAACGGGCCGGGCCGGGCGCGGTATGCGCCGCCGGCCGGTCGACAGGTGTCCGGCGGTAGCCTCGACGCATGGCTGACATGCCGGCCCGACTGGCCGAGATCGTCGACGAGTTCGCTGCCGCGCCGCGTGACCTGGTGCTGGAGATGCTCCTGGAGTATGCGGACGTCATCCCGGTGCTGCCGGAGGGCACCGTCGATCGCGAGGGCATGGAACAGGTGCCGGAGTGTCAGACGTCGTTCTTCCTGCGCGCCAAGGTGACCCCGGAGGGCACCGTGACGACGATCTTCGACTGCCCGCCGGAGGCGCCGACCACCCGGGCGTTCGCCGGGATCCTCGCCGAAGGGCTGGCCTCGGCGAGCCCGGAGGAGGTGCTGGCCGTGCCGGACGACCTCTACCAGCGGATGGGCCTGGCGCAGGCGATCACCCCGCTGCGGATCCGCGGCGGCACGGCGATCCTGGGCCGGCTCAAGCGTCAGGTCCGGGAACAACTCGGCTGACCGCGAGGTTGGCACCGATCATGGAGATCGAGATCTACGCGGACGTCATCTGCCCGTGGTGCTACATCGGCAAGCGCCGCCTGGATGAGGCTCTCGCCAGCTACCCGGGCGAGGTGACGGTCCGCTACCGGCCGTTCCAGCTCGACCCGTCGCCGGTCGCCGAGCCGCTCCCCCTGGTGGAGGCGCTGGCCGGCAAGTTCGGCGGCCCGGAGCGCGCCCGGCAGATGGTTGCCCACGTGACCCAGGTCGCGGCGGCTGACGGGCTTCGACTGGACTACGACCGCGCGGTGATCGCCAACACCTTCGACGCGCACCGGCTGGTCTCCTACGCCACCGACCACGGTCGGGCGGCCGAGCTGGTGGAGGCGCTCTACCAGGCGCACTTCGTGCAGGGTGTCGACGTGGGCTCCCGGGAGGCGCTGGCCGCCCTGGCCGGCACGATCGGTCTGGACGCGGCCGACGCACGCCGCTTCCTCGACTCCGACGAGCGGGTCGCCGACGTCGAGGCCCAACTGGCTACCGCCCGGGAGCTCGGCATCACCGGCGTGCCGATGTTCGTCCTGGCCGGGAAGTACGCCGTCTCCGGCGCACAGGAGGTGCAGACCCTGCTCGCGGCGCTCGCCGAGGTCGAGCAGCGCGAGGCCGCTGCACACTGAGCCACCGGGGCACCCGGCATTGATGATCACGATGTTTCACGTGCAACAACATCGATGCCGGTGCCTGCTCAAGCCGGCCTGGCCAGCCCTTCCACCACCTGCGCGCCGGGTAGCGCGCCCAACGCCGGCCCCGGCAGTGCGATCTTGCTGTGCCGTACGCCGGACCCGATGATCACGTGCGGGGTGGCGATGACCCGCGCGTCCACGAGGATCGGCCACTGCGCCGGCAGCCCGATCGGGGTGATGCCGCCGTACTCCATCCCGGTCAACTCGACAGCGTCGGCCATCGGGGCGAAGCTCGCCTTGCGGACGTCGAGCGCCCGGCGGGCCACCCCGTTCACATCGGCTCTGGTGGTAGCCAGGACGATGCAGGCCGCGTAGCGGACCACACCCTCACGCTTGCCCGCCACCACCACACAGTTGGCCGACACGTCCAGCCCCACCTCGTACGCCGCGCAGAACGCGGCGGTGTCGGCAAGCTCGGCGTCGATCGGCGCGACCAGCACGTCGTTGACGTCCACCGGCGCGTCGGCGGGCCACTGGGCGATGGCTTCCGCCACCGGCGGGGCGAGCAGGTCCAGGCGGGCGCGGGCGGGTTCGGTCTTCAGCGTTCCCATCACGGGTGCGATCCTCGCATCCGCCACGCTGAACCGCCCGGCGGCGTCCGGACCACCGCGGGACGCCACCGGTCCGGGCCGAACCGATCCGGTGCTCAACTGCCGGCGAGGAACGCGTTGTCGCGCAGGAACGAGCGGTCACGAGATGCCGCCAACTCCTCCTCGCGCTGGGCCTTGGCCCGTTGCAGTTCCAGGTCCTCCAAGGCGTGCCGGACTCCCAGCCGGATCACGCCATAGAGGAAGACGAAACCGAAGACGTAGAGGATCACCGTGGTGACGACAACGAACATGGCGTCACCGTAAGACGAACGTGAACCGTTGTTGCTCTCATTTCCGCCCCGTTCCCCCGTACGTGTCGGCGAGGTGGTCGGCCCAGGTCCGGGCGCCCCGGGGCAGTGCCTCGGTAACCAGGCCACCGGCGCGCAACTCGCTACCGATTCGACCGGGGATCCGCACCGGCAGCAGCGGTCGGCGCGAGCCGCGGGCCTCCCGCCACGCCCGGAGCGCCTCGTCGAAGCGGAGCACCTGCGGCCCGCCGTACTCCTCGACGCCGCCCAGCGGGCCGGCGACCAGCCGAGCTGCCAGCCGGGCCGCCACCTCGCCCGGGTCGACCGGTTGGGCGAGCACCGCCCGGTCCCCGATCACCAGCCCCAGCCGGGCGCTGGAGGCGAGCAGGTCGTCCAGGAACTGTGGGAACTGGGTGGCCCGCAGCACCGACCACGGCACCGGGCCGGCCGCGACCACCTCTTCGGCGGCGAGCTTGTGCCGGTAGTACGGGATCGGCACCCGATCCACCCCGACGATCGAGATGTAGACGAGGTGCCCCACACCGGCCGCGCCAGCGGCCACCACGAGCCGGCGGGTGCCCAGCACGTCCACCTGATAGGTCTGCCCGCCCCGCGGCGCGGACGCCAGGTGCAGCACCGCGTCCATCCCGGACACCGCCTCGGGCAGCCCGTCGCCCGACGCCAGGTCCGCCACCACCCACTCGACCTCGGAGCCGGCGTGCGACCGTCGGCTGGTGGCCCGGACGGTCATCCCGTCACTGCGCAGCCGGGCAAGCACCGCACGCCCCAGGCGACCGCTCGCCCCGGTGACCAGAACCCTCATCTCGTCCCCCTTTCCTGCCGCGGACCACGGCACGCCCATCGCCCCACCCGGTGTCGACGAAATGGCCTGGCAACTCCGTGACCGGGTGTGCCGCGACTCACCCGGAGCGGATCAGGTCCAGCACGGTCAGCAGCGCGAAGAACGCGATCACGATCTCGTTGACGATCCAGGCGTGCCCCTCGGCCCACTCCCGCATCCGGGTCAGGGCCCGCGCCGCCCTGTCTCGGAGCAGCAGCAACGCCAGCAGGGGCAGGGCGAGCAGGAGCACGGTGAGCAGCACGAACGGCACCAGGTGCCACCACGGCAGGTTGTGTCGGGCCACACTCGCCCCCACGGCGGCCATGGTCAGGTCGTCGGTCGGCGTCACCACGAAGAGCAACGCGCCCAGTCGCAGTGCCGTACGCGGGTCGGCGTGCTCGATGCTCCCCAGCCACCTCGGCGGCCCGGACCGGTCCCGGCGTACCCACACCACCACGGCCACGCCGACCAGCAGGGCGAGAATCACCAGGTCGATGGCGGGACCCCGATCGACAGTGCCGGCGGCGGCACTGGCGTCGGCTGCCAGCCCGCCCACCCAACGGGTCAGCAGCCAGCTCAGCGTCACGCCGGCGGTGACCACCAGTCCGGCGCCCGCGAGGAAGCCCAGTGACGCCGCCCGGGGCCGGTCCGACGAGGCGAGAAAGACCGCCACCACCAACTGTGTCCCGGCGACCATCACCACGGCGAGCGGCAGGATGGTCAGGAAGTTCATCGCCCGCCATCCTCCCGGCCCCACCACGCCGGCCGCGACCGAATCCGCGGATCACCCGCCCGGCCGCACACTTCCGCCCACCACGACGCGACCGGCCAGCAGCGCCCCGAGCAGTGCCAGGCCCGCCGTCACCGCCAGCGTCGCCGCGTAACTGGCCGGGCCGGGCGCGCTCCCCGCAGCCAGCACGGCACCGGTCAGCGCGAGCACTGTCGCCGCGAAGAGGGAGTCGCCCAGTTGCAGGGAGGAGCTGTTGCGGCCCTGCTCACCAGGGGCGGACAGCTCCAGGGTGAGCACCGACAACGACGGGTAGAGCAGCCCCATGCCGAGGCCCGCCGCCGCCCATCCGAGCACGGCGACAGCCACCGGAAGCTCGGGCCGGACGGCCAGCGCCACCGTGGCCGTGCCGACCGTGATGCAGCTCAACCCGACGCGCGGCAGGCTGGCCCGAGACGCCGGCACCGGGATCCGGCCCTGCAACCAGGAACCGGCCGACCAGGCCAGCGCACCGACAGTGAGGACCAGCCCGGCCGCGGTCGGCGAGAGGCCCCGCTCCCGGGAGAGCATCAACGGGATGACCACCTCGGCGCCGACGAAGGCCGCCGACGCCAGCCCTCGCAGCCCAACCACTGTGGGCAGCCCTCGGGCCGCCCGCAGGAACCCGGCCGGCAGCAGGCGCGGGGCACAGACCAGCAGGCCGACCACGGCAAGCGCGATCAGCGTCAGGGCGGTGACGCCGCGCTGCTGCCCCCCGATGTGCAGCAGAGCGGCGCTCACCGCGGCCCCGCACGCCCAACCGATCCGCCCCACCGCGCCGGCTGGTGGCCGGGTCGTCGCGCTCCGCCCCAGCGACCGCAGGCCGGGGTGGATCAGCAACACCGCTGGCACCGCCACCACCGGCACCGCGAGGAAGACCCACCGCCAGCCCAGGTGCTCCACGATCAGGCCGGCCACCGCCGGCCCCACCAGCGACGGTACGACCCACGCCGCCGCGAACGCCGCGAAGATCCGCCGGTGCAGTTCCTGCGGGTACGCCTGCCCGACGATCACGTAGAGCGCCACCGAGAGCAGCCCGGAGCCGAACCCCTGCACCACCCGCCCGACGACCAGCACGCTCATCGCGGGGGCGCTCCCGGCGATCAGCAACCCGACCACGAACCAGGCGACCCCGTGCCACATCGGACCCCGGGGGCCTCTGGCGTCACACCAGATGCCGGAGACCACCATGGCCAGCACGCCCGTCGCGAACGGGCCACCGAACGCGATCCCGTACAGCGCGACCCCGTCCAGGTTGCGGGCGACGGTCGGCATCGCCGTACCGACCGCCAGCGCCTCGAACGCGAGCAACGAGATCAACGCGACGCTGCCCACCGTCATGGCGCGCAACCGGGGTGCGAACAGCCCCGGTACGGCCGGTGCGGTGGTGGCGACTGTGCTCGGCATGAACCCGAGCATGCGACCTCAACCCGGATTCATGTCAACCAGCGGTGACCCGGCTCTCGTCAGGCGTCCTGCAGCGCCTGCCCGACCCCCCGCACCAGGCCCGACAAGTGCTGATCAGCCAACAGGTGACCGGCGGTGATCACCAGGGCGATCGGCCACTCGATGACCTGGAGCGCGGCGAGCACACCGAGCCCCGCGTAGTAGGCGACCTTGTCCGGTGGCGGTACCGCCATCTCGCCCAATATCGGTAACGCCACCCGGCGGTTGTACATCCGGACGTTCTCGTGCGAGCCGTTCAGATGTCGCGTCAGCGTGCTCATGCCGGCCTCCCCATGTCCGGTGATGGTCGTCGGATTCCACGGCCCACCCCGTCCATGCGCCGGCGACGACGGAAAGTTCCACCACCACGAGGGCATAACGGATGGCAGGTCGGGAAGCCAGGCCGCCGGACGTGCGGCGGTGGGAGGACGAGATGGCCAAGGTCAGGACCAGCAGCAACAGGGAGTCGGGCCGGCGTCCGTCCAGCCGTACGCCTCGATGACGGCGGCGGGTCGCGCAGCCAGCCGGATCCTGCCGTCCTTCGGCATGCCGCACCTGGTCGGCGAGGCGTCCCGGACCGTCAGTTCGGCCGCGACCCGACTGGCCCGGACGGCCGGGCTGACGCGGCGTCGGGTCTGGTCCCGGCAGGGTCGACACCACATCGAGGTGCACGGTGTCTGCCAGGACGGCGGGAACCAGCTGGCCCGTCAGGTGGAGGGCGCGCTGGAACGTCTACCCGGGGTCGCCTGGGCTCGGGTCAACGCCCCATCCGGGCGGGTGGTGGTTGCCGTCGAGACTCCCGAGCCGGCGCTGCCCGATCTGATCGCCACGATCAGCCGGGTCGAGCGGACCTGTGACCACGAGCCCGACCCGGAGATCCCGCCACCGCACCCACCTGAGGAAGGGCCGCGAACCCCCCGTACCCTCGGCGCGCTCGCCTCGGACGCGCTCGGCCTGACCATCTCGGCGGCCACCCGGATCCTGCCGTTCGCGCCGCTGCCGGGTGAGGTGGCGGGCCTGCTCGCCGCGGTTGATCTACAACCGAAGCTGCACGGGTTCATCGGCAAACGGCTGCGCTCCGACCCCCGCGCCGACATCCTCTTTCCGCTGGCCGAAGCGGTGGTGCAGGGCCTGACCGGCCGTTGGACCGGAATCGTCCTGGACGGTGCCCAGCGGGTGGTGCAGTGGAGCGAGGCGCGGGCCCAGCTCTCGGCCTGGGAGCGGGCCGAGCCACGACTGACCGGCGACGCGGAACGAGCCACCGCCCGCTGGCCGGTCATCGAGCGTCCCCGGCCAAAGCCGGACGGCCCGGTCGAGCGGTACGTCAACCGCATGCTCGCCGCAGGGGTGGCGGCGGGTGCGGCGGCGATGCCGTTCGCCGGGCCGAAACGGGCCATCGCGGTGGGCTTGTCGACGCTGCCGAAGGCACCCGGCAGCGGACGCGAAGGGTACGCCGCCCAGCTCGGCCGGATGCTGGCCCGACGCGGAGTGATCGCGATGGACAGCGGCGTGCTGCGGGAGCTGGACCGGATCGACACGCTCGTGCTGGACGCCGCCGTGCTCGGCTCGGACCGGGGCGTACTGGCCGATCTGGCGCCGGTGCCCGGTGCGGACGTCGACCAGGTCGCGGAGCGGGCCTTCGCGCTGTTCGACCCGGACGATCCGGCCGCTTCCCGCACCGCGGACGGCTGGCGGCTCGGACCGCTGGATCAGCTGCCCAGCACCGACCTGGGTGACATCCCGGACGGCGACCGGCTGCGCTCCGCCGGCGGCCAGCTACTCGGCCTCGCCCACGGCGACCGACTCGCCGCACTGTTGCGGGTCGAGCCGGAACCCGCGCCCGGCGTCGACGGCCTGCCGGCCGCCGCCCGGCACGCTGGCCTGCGGCTGGTGGTGGCCGGCGGCGACGAGCAGCGGTACGGCTTCGCCGATGCGATGCTGCCCGGCGGCGACCGGCTGGCCGAGTCGGTACGCACGTTGCAGCGCGACGGCGCGGTGGTGATGCTGGTGTCGGCGGACCGGAGGGCGCTCGGCGCGTCCGACTGCGGTCTGGGGCTCGCCGCGCCGGAGGACCTGCCGCCGTGGGGCGCGCATCTGCTGGTCGGTGCCGACCTGCGGGTGGTGGCCCTGGTGATCGAGGCGACCGGGGTGGCTCGGCGTACGGCCCAGCAGAACATCCGGCTGGCCATGGCCGGCACCGGTCTCGGGGCGCTTGGCGCGTTCACGGCCCCGCCGACCGAGCTGCCCGGCCGGTCACTCGTCGCGGTGAACGGCGCGGCCGGGTTGGCCTTCGCGAACGGGGTCTGGCAGGCCCGCCGGCTGCACGACCAGTCGGACACCCCGGCACCGGTCACGACCGCCTGGCACCTGATGCCGGTCAGTACCGTGCTCGGCCACCTGCGGACCACGCCGGACGGTCTGGCCAGCGCGGAAGCGCAGCGCCGGCACCACAGCGTCAGCGGGAACGGCGATGCCGGACCCGGACGGGGTGGTCTGCTGCGCGCCTTCGTGGACGAGTTGTCCAACCCGCTGACCCCGGTGCTGGCCGCCGGGGCGGTGCTGTCCGCGTCGTTCGGCTCGCTTGTCGACGCCGCGCTGGTGGGCAGCGTGGTCGGTGGATCCGCCCTGATCGGCGCGGTGCACGAACGCAACACCGAACGGTCACTGGCGGAGCTGCTGTCCCGTTCGGCGGTTACCGCACGGGTCCGCCGGGACGGCGGCGAGCAGGTTCTCGCCGCCGAGGACCTGGTCCTCGGGGACGTCATCGCCCTGGAGCCGGGTGACTCGGTGCCCGCCGACTGCCGCGTCCTCGAGGCGGTGGGCCTGGAGGCGGACGAATCGTCACTGACCGGCGAGTCGCTGCCCGTCGCCAAGTCCAACCGACCGGTGGTGGCCGCCGCCATCGCCGACCGACACTCGATGCTCTACGAGGGCACCACCGTCGCCGCCGGGCACGGCACTGCCGTGGTCGTCGCGACCGGTTCGGACACCGAATCCGGTCGCAGTCTGGCGCTCGTTCGGCAGGCCCCACCGACCAGTGGGGTGGAAGCCCGACTCGGTTCGTTGACCAGTGCCGCCATCCCGTTGGCCGCCGGTTCGGCGGTGGCGGTGGCCGGCGCGGGCCTGCTTCGGGGCGTACCCCTGGCCGAAACGGCGGCGACCGCGGCGAACCTCGCCGTGGCGTCGGTGCCGGAGGGGCTGCCGTTCCTGGTCAGCGCGGCGCAGCTGGCCGCCGCCCGACGGTTGGCCGAGCACGGCGCGTTGGTTCGCAATCCGCGCACCATCGAGGCGCTGGGTCGGGTGGACGTGCTCTGCTTCGACAAGACCGGCACCCTCACCGAGGGCCAGCTACTGCTCGCCGGGGTCGGTGACGGCGTGGGCGATCGGTACGCCTCGGTGGACCGGCTGGACGACCGGCTCCGATTGACGCTGGCCGCGGCGCTGCGCGCCACCCCCGCCGCGGCCAGTCCGGAGGAGTTGGCGTTGCAGACCGACCGGGCGGTCCGGCGGGGCGCCGGGGTGGCCGGGGTGGTGGAGCAGACCGGTGCCCGGGGTTGGCGGGCTGCCGGAGGGCTGCCGTTCGAACCGTCCCGTGGCTATCACGCGAGCATCGGAGAGACCGAAGGTCACCTGTTGTTGAGTGTCAAGGGTGCCCCGGAGACAGTGCTGCCGCGTTGCTCGGCCCGGCGCACCGACGGCCGTCGAGAGCCACTGGACGACGCCGGCCGCGCCGAGTTGGAGCGGATGCTGGCCGATCGGGCCGGGGCGGGAAACCGGATCCTGGCCGTCGCCGAGTGCCAGGTGGACGACCCGAAGGTGACCGACGCCGACGTCCGAGGGCTGACCTTCGTGGGTTTCCTGGCCCTCGCCGACGGGGTCCGGGAGAGCGCCGCCCCGGCGGTGCGCCGGATCCGCCAGGCCGGCGTGCACACCATCATGATCACCGGTGATCATCCGGCCACCGCCGAGGCGATCGCGGCCACCATCAGCGAGCACGACGAGCAGCGGGTGGTCACCGCCGGTGAACTCGACCAACTGGACGACGACGCGCTCGCCGAGCGGTTGGCCAACACCGATGTGGTGGCCCGCTGCACCCCGGCGCACAAGGTGCGGATCATCCAGGCGTTGCAGAAGTGCGGGCGGACCGTCGCGATGACCGGTGACGGTGCCAACGACGCCCCGGCGATCCGGCTGGCCGACGTCGGCATCGCCCTCGGCCAACGGGGCACCCCGGCGGCCCGGGCCGCAGCCGACCTGGTGGTGACCGACGACCGGTTGGAGACCATCATCGCCACCCTGGTCGAGGGCCGGGCGATGTGGTCGTCGGTGCGGCACGCGCTCAGCATCCTGGTCGGCGGCAACCTCGGCGAGATCGCGTTCAGTGTGCTGACCGCCGCGGCGACCGGCCGCTCCGCACTCACCGGCCGACAGCTGCTGCTTGTCAACCTGCTCACCGACCTGGCGCCGGCACTGGCCATCGCGGTCCGGCCACCCGCGTCGGACCGCACCGACAACCTGCTCCGGGAAGGCCCGGACGCTGCGCTCGGCGAGAGCCTCACCAAAGAGATCGGCCTCCGGGCGGCAGCGACCACGCTGGGCGCGACAGCGGGCTGGACGTTGGCCCGGTACACCGGACGCCGACAGCGGGCCGGCACTGTCGCCCTCGTCTCCCTGGTCGGCACCCAACTCGGACAGACCATCCTGGCCGGCGGCACCAGCCCGGCCGTGCTGGCGTCCACGGCGGCGTCACTGGGCGTGCTCGTCGTGGTGGTGCAGACGCCGGGGGTGAGCCAGTTCTTCGGCTGCACCCCGCTCGGGCCGGTGGGCTGGACCATCGGGGCCGGCTCGGCGCTCGGCGCGACCTTCGCCAACGGCGCGCTCACCAAGCTGATGGAACACGTGCCCCAGGCCCGGCCCGACACCACATCGACGGACAGCTGAGCCGCATGCCGACCGCTCGTCGGGGTACCGCAGCCGAAGGAGGTGGACACAGTGGCGGAGCAACCCCAGGTGACGTTCATCGGTACCGCGACAACGGTGTTGCGGATCGGCGGATTCACCCTGCTGACCGACCCGAACTTCCTGCATCGGGGTCAGCGGGCGTACCTGGGCAAGGGTTTGTGGTCGCGCCGGCGCACGGACCCGGCACTGCGGATCGCCCAGCTCCCGGAGCTGGACGCGGTGGTCCTCTCCCACCTGCACGGCGACCACTTCGACCGGGTGGCCCGCCGGGAACTGGACCACGACCTGCCCATCGTCACCACCCCGGCGGCGGAACGCCGGCTGCGTCGCTGGGGCTTCCAGGCCGCCCAGGGCCTGCCGACCTGGTCGTCCCGGGAACTGCACCGCGACGGTACGACACTGCGCCTGACCTCGATGCCCGGACAGCACGGCCCGGGTGCCCTGGACCTGCTGATGCCCGACGTGATGGGCACGATGATCGACGTGGAACGCGCCGGTAGTCGGGAATTCCGGCTGTACGTCACCGGTGACACCCTCAACCGGTCGCTGCTCACCGCCATCCCCGAGCGTTACCCGGACATCGACGCGATGCTCATCCACCTCGGTGGCACGAAGGTCGCCGGGATCCTGCTCACCATGGACGCTCGCCAGGGTGCCGACCTGGTGGAACTGGTCCGCCCGAAGCTGACAGTGCCGATCCACTACGACGACTATCCGGTGTTCCGGTCCCCGCTCGCGCACTTCGTCGACGAGGCCCGCCGCCGTGGCTGGGTGCAGCAGGTACGCACCATCGCCCGCGGCGAGACCGCCCCCCTCACCCCGTCCTCCTGACCACCGACCGAGCAGCTCAGCACAGGCCAACGCCGAGATCGCCGCGGCCCAGATCGGTGCGCACGGCCGGTGCCGCCGGTGCCTCTCACGTTGCCGGCCCACGCTCGACGCCCCACTGCCAGCAGGCTGGCCAGCTCGCCTCCGGTCCTCCCATTAATTGATCCAACCCGCTGGACCGTGACTGGTAGCGTGCGGACCGACATGAAGATCATAAGGGAGACATCAATGTACCGATCCCCGATTGTCCTGAGTGGCTTCGCTATCGCGGCGGTGATCGCGATGTCGAGTTGCGACCCGCAACCCACCTCGGAGGGATCCGCAACCTCGTCGACCCCGACGGCGTCGAGCGCTGCCTCAAGTGCTGCCCCGGCTGCCTCTAGCGCTGCGCCGGTCATCGACGCAGCCACGACAAAAGCCTGCGACAACATCAAAAAGGACATCAAAGATAACGCGGACAAGGTTGCTAAGGCCGAAAAGATCGGCCCGCCGGCCGGGCACATCGCGGTAAGTGCCCAGTGGATCGCTGGCTCGGCCGCGGTCATCGCACACTCCATCGGCGCGACAGAGACGGTCAGCAGTGCCGCCGAGAAGGTTCAGCAGGAGATGTCGAACCTGAGCGACGAGTACAACAAGTCCGCCGATGCCAAGCCCAGCAAGAAGAAGCTGGAAGCCGCCGTCAAGGAGCTGCTCGCCGCCTGCTCGGCGACCTGACCGGCCACTCGGATGTGACCGACACCGGACGGTCACATCCGATGCGCATGTCCGCGCGGCTGGAACGTGCCCGCCGGATTTAACCGCCTGCCGCTCGTGCAGCGAAGCCCGGTCGGCGGCGGCCCGACCCGATGCCCAGCCCGCCCGGTTGTTGATGGCCGTCGCGTGCTGTGTCAGCTCAGGGAACTGCTTCTCGAAGACACCGCGCACCCCGTCGTCGCGCGCAGCGAGGACCGGCAGCAGTTGAGCGGAGCCCGCCGACGCGCTCATCTCACGGTCCACCCCCTCGCGAGCAGCCGAACCCCTGGCGCCTGGGGCCAAGCAGGGTAGACTAAGCCCTTAGCTAACCGAGGAGGTCGCGCCATGTCGGCTGAGGCGGTGCACTACAACATGCATGATGCCAAGACCCATCTGTCGCGCATCATTGACCGGGTGGAACACGGCGAGGAAATCATTATTGACCGGGCCGGTACGCCGGTGGCGAAGGTCGTGCCGCTGGTCCGACGGGCCAACCGCACCGCAGTCGGCTCTCTCGCCGGGCAACTGGACCTCTCCGGCGACTGGGACTCACCACAGACCAACGCCGAGATCGCCGTCGACTTCGGCATCGGCGCATGACCCTGCTGCTGGACACCCACGTCGCGCTTTTGGCCATCACCGGCGACGCAACCCTCGGCACCGAGTTCCTCGACCGGCTACGCCACGAGCCGGACATCTTCCTCTCCCCGGTCACCCTGTGGGAGATCACCACCAAACAGAGTGCGGGGAAGCTCGCCGGACCCCCTGACCTCGCCGAGCGGGTAAGAGACATGGGCTTCCGCGAACTTCCGGTGACCCACGCCCACGCCATCGCCGCCGGCCGCCTGCCATCGCATCACCGCGATCCGTTCGATCGCATGCTGGTGGCCCAGGCGATCACCGAGAGTCTGACCCTGGCCTCCCGCGACGCGTCGATAGCGCTGTACGACGTGGACGTCCTCAAGGTGTGATCGGACGGCTCATCAACACCTGATGCCGATGAAGGCCCAGGCCCAACCGCGCACACGAGCCGGTCGGCCGGTGCCATCCGAACAACGCCGGTTGTTCGAACTCCGAGATACCGGCCGTGGCCTGCAAATTTTGCCCAGCTCACAGGCTTCGGACGGTGCTCGCTGACCTCGGCTCGCCGACGGCGCGGTTGGCCGGGACGACCATTCTCGCCGTGCGTGATGTCGTCTGAGGCTCGCGGGGATCAGGCGATCTGCCGAAGGTCGCTGCCGTAGTCGAAGATGATCCGCATCCGGGCGCCCAGTGCTCGTGCGTATCGGCTGAGGGTCGCCACCTCATTGGCGTCCAGATCGCCGTTCTCGATCTGACTCACCCGGCCGGGCGTTACCCCCATCAACTCGGCGACCTGCCGCTGGGTAAGACCGAGACGTTTGCGCTCCTCGGCGAGGTGGAACGCGCTGACCCAGGCCTCGGTACGGGCGCGCTCCGCGTCGAGCGCGTCGTCGTCCCCATCGTGCAGCTCGGCGCGGATGTCGTCCCAGTCATGGAAGTCGCTCATCAGCTCTCCCTCCGTTTCCTCTCGAAGGCAAGCCAACCTTCGTAGGCGACCTCGGCGATCGGGATCGCGTTCGCGTACCACCGCGTCCAGTCGCCGGCCTTGTTGCCAGCGACCAACAGCACCGCTTGCGACCAAGGGTCGAAGACGAACAGAACCCGGATTGCGACGTCGCGGCCAGATCTCGGCCGCAGTTCCTTGAGGTTGCTGAGGCTCGAACCCCGGAGAGTGTCGACCAGCGGCCGTCCCAGACCCGGACCAGTCTCGGCGAGCATGTCGATCGCCGCGTTCACGGACCGGTACGCCGCAGGGTCTGTCTGACGCAGTGCCCGTAACCAGTCACGGACATCGCCTGTCGTCCTGATCGCCTAGCGGTGGGCTGACCCCTTGGTCACGGAAGAACTATAGCTCAACCTATACATAACCGAACCCGCTCATCACTGATGCAGCGGAACGGGCGAGACTCGTACTTGCCAGGCTGCGTCTCGGTCGTGCGAACCATGGAAGCGCAGGTTAAGAGGGAGATCAAGTCATGTGGTGGAGCCCAGGGGACTCGAACCCCTAACCCCTGCCTTGCAAAGGCAGTGCTCTGCCAGTTGAGCTAGGGCCCCGTGGACGGCCGCGGCGACGATCGCTCGTCGCCGCGCCAGACGTCAGCGCAGGTCGGGTGCGGTGGTCGCCTCGTGCCAAAGGGCACGCTCGTCGTTCGAGGCCTTGATCTTGTTGAACACGACGGCGGCCACGCCGACGACGCCAGCCAGAATCAGCAGCTTCTTGAACATGGGGCGACCCCTCGCGCTCGACTACCGTCGGACGACAATGCGGTGGGGCTAGATGGAATCGAACCATCGACCTCAGAGTTATCAGCTCTGCGCTCTAACCGACTGAGCTATAGCCCCGCGTTGCGACGAGCAAGATTAACCCATCCGGTCGGCCAGCCCCAAATCGGGGTCCGGCCTCACGAGCCAGGCCATCGACGCCTGCAAAACCTACCTGAGTACGGGACGCCGGAGCGACCGCATTCTGCGGTGCCCCGGCGTCCCGTTCGCTCAGTCCCGCTCGGCGAGGGTCAGCTCGATCCCGCCGACCAGGTCGGCGCAGACGTTGTAGACGAACGCTCCCAGCGTGGCCAGCGCGGTGAACAGCACCACGTTGACCAGGCCGATCAGCGCCGAGCTGAGGATCACGCCCTTGGCGGTGATCTGGAAGCCGCTGGTGCTCTGCCCACCGCCGGCGTTGACCAGGTCGCTCAGGCTCTCGTTGACGCTCTTGAACACACCCATCGCGTCCAGCGCCAGGTAGAGCACCGAGGTGGCGACCACCACGACGATGAACAGCACCACCGAGACGGCGAACGCGAACTTCATCACCGACCACGGGTCGATGCGCTTCAGGTTCAGCCGCGCCCGGCGCGGTCCGCGGGACGCAGCCGAACTGACCGACGTACGCGCCGCACGTACCGCATCACCGACGCGGGCGGCCCCGACGGCCGACGCGTTGCCGATACCCGGCGGCAGGCCACCACCGCTGACCGGGCGGCCGGCAGCGGAGGTACGTGCCCCGTCGGACGGCGGCTGAGTCATGCCGGGTGTGATCCGGGGCTGGGTGCCGGTGGCCCCGGTCGACGCGGCCTGGCCGGGCCGGACGTTGATCGGCGGGGTGGTCGCCGGCCGGGCCGAGGGTGCCGCCGCCGAACCCGGAGGTGTGGCGGCGGCGGACGTCGGCGCCTCGGCACCGGACGCCTCGGCCTTGTCACCCGAGCCAGCGTCATCGCTGGACGGCTCCGGCGGGGGTGTCATGCCCGGGGCCCGGGTGAATTTCGGGGCAGGCGCGTCGGCGGGAACCGTCGCCCGGCCTACGGCCGCGCGGCCGGTCGCTGGTGTGCCGCCCTTGGCGGCCTCCTCGTCGACCGGGTTGGCCGAGGTCCCCGTGTTCCCCGACTTCGCCTGTGTCTCCGTCATTCAACTAGTCCTGTTCGTCAGGCTCGTCGGCATTGCGAGCAATCGCCACGATAGTCACGCCGTCCGGGAGGTCCATCAGCTTGACCCCCATTGTGTTCCGGTCACGCGTACGGCGTACAGGCTTCACCGGAGTCCGAATGACACCACCGTTGCTGGTGATCGCGAACAGCTCGTCGTCCGGATCGATCACCACCGCGCCGACCAGACCACCGCGCCGTTCGGTGATCTTCGCAGTCAACACGCCCTTACCTCCCCGGCCCTGCACCGGGTATTCCTCGATCGGGGTCCGCTTCGCGTATCCCCCGTTCGTGGCCACCAGAACGTCCAGACCCTCCCGAACGACCTCCATGGCGAGCAGGACATCGTCGTCCGTGAAGCGCATGCCGATCACACCCGAGGTGGCCCGGCCCATCGGCCGCAACGCCTCGTCCGAGGCGTTGAACCGGATCGCCTGTGCCTTCTTGGAGACCAGCAGCAGGTCGTTCTCCGGCGCAACCAGCGCAGCACCGACCAGCTCGTCCTCATCGCGCAGGTTGATCGCGATGATTCCGCCGGAACGGTTGGAGTCGAACTCCTCGAGCCGCGTCTTCTTCACCAGGCCGTTCTTCGTGGCCAGTACCAGATAGGGGGCTACCTGGTAGTTCGGGATCTCAATGATCTGCGCTATCTGCTCGTCGGGTAGGAAGGCGAGCAGGTTGGCCACGTGTTGGCCCTTGGCTACCCTACTGGCCTCCGGCAACTCGTACGCCTTGGCCCGGTACACCCGGCCCTTGTTCGTCAGGAACAGGATCCAGTCGTGGGTCGAGCAGACGAAGAAGTGGCTGACGATGTCGTCCTGCCGCAGCGTAGCGCCACTGACGCCCTTACCCCCGCGCCGTTGTGAGCGGTAGAGATCAACCTTGGTCCGCTTGGCGTACCCGGTCCGGGTGATCGTGACGACCACATCCTCGCGGGCGATGAGGTCCTCCATCGAGACCTCACCGTCGAACGGGATGATCTGCGTACGCCGCTCGTCACCCCACTTGGCGACGATCTCACCGAGCTCCTCGGAGACGATCCTCCGCTGCCGCTCCGGCTTGGCCAGGATGTCCTTGAGGTCGGCGATCTCGATCTCAAGCTTGGCCAGATCGTCCACGATCCGCTGCCGCTCCAACGCGGCGAGACGGCGCAGCTGCATGTCCAGGATCGCGGTCGCCTGGATCTCGTCGATCTCCAGCAGCCGGATCAGGCCCTGCCGGGCGTCGTCCACGGTCGGCGACCGCCGGATGAGCGCGATCACCTCGTCCAGCGCGTCCAGCGCCTTACCCAGACCGCGCAGGATGTGCGCCCGCTCCTCGGCCTTGCGCAGCCGGAAGGCGGTCCGCCGACGGATCACGTCGATCTGGTGCTCGACGTAGTAGCGAATGAACTGCGCCAGGTTGAGCGTGCGCGGCACCCCGTCGACCAGGGCCAGCATGTTGGCGCCGAAGGTCTCCTGGAGCTGGGTGTGCTTGTAGAGGTTGTTCAGCACGACCTTCGCGACCGCGTCGCGCTTGAGCACCAGCACGATCCGCATGCCGGTACGGCCGGAGGACTCGTCGCGGATGTCGGCGATCCCGGCGAGCTTGCCCTCCTTGATCAGCTCGGCGATCCGCTCGGCGAGGTTGTCCGGGTTGACCTGGTAGGGCAACTCGCTGACGACCAGGCAGGGCCGACCCCGCTTGTCCTCCTCGACCTCCACCACGGCGCGCATCCGGATCGAGCCACGACCCGTGCGGTACGCGTCCTGGATCGCGGTCTGGCCGACGATCAGGCCGTGGGTCGGGAAGTCCGGTCCCTTGACGATGCCGAGCAGCGCCTCAAGGGTGGTCTCCTCGTCCTCCTCCGGGTGCTCCAGGCACCACTGCACCGCCGCGCCGATCTCCCGCAGGTTGTGCGGTGGGATCTTGGTGGCCATGCCGACCGCGATGCCCTCGGAGCCGTTCAGCAGCAGGTTGGGGATCCTCGACGGCAGGATCGTGGGCTCCTTGGCCCGACCGTCGTAGTTGTCCTGGAGGTCGACGGTGTCCTCGTCGATGTCCCGCAGCATCTCCATCGCGAGGGGGTCGAGCTTGCACTCGGTGTTGTGGCTGACGAACCCGTCGGAGACGAACGAGTGGTCGTCGGTGTCGACCCGGACGCTGTAGACCGGCTGCACGCCGGCGTCCGTGATCTGCGCCACCTCGGCGTAGTAGAAGCGACCGTCGACCAACGGCTCGACCACGTCGAGCACCTCGGTGTTGGTGATCCGGGCGGCGATCTCGTCGCGGTCCCGCTCCCAGCGCTCCACCCGGTCCACGTTGTGCCGCCGCAGCCAGTCCCGCTCGGTCCAGCGCTGCGCGCCGTGCTCGCGGATGAACTCACCGACCAGCGGCACGTGGTCGCTGGAGAGCGCGGTGCTGCTCGCCGGCACTTCGGCCAGCGCCGCCTCCAGCTTGGCCTGCTTGCGGCCGAGGAAGCCGACGTGCGCGGCGAAGATCCGGGCGTCGCGGCGGTTGGTCACCACGACCTTGATCTCGCCGTCGTCGTAGCGGGTCTGCCGACTGATCACGCCGAACTCCAGCAGCAACTGCTGGACCTCGCCCGCCAACCGCTCACTGCGCGTCGAGTACGAGATCTGGATGGTGTTGCGCGGCAGCAGCGAGGACGAGCCGTCGCCCTCGAACAGCGCCTGGAGGAAGGCCCGCTTGACCGCGGCCGGCCCCTGCCAGACGAACTCGGGAACGAACTTCGCGGCGCTACGAGCCCTCACCAGGTCGCCAAGGAGGCTCTTCCGCAGCGCGGTGACGTCCTGCACGTCGAGTTCGTGCAGGGTGCTGCCGGAGGCGATGACCCGCTCACTGACGTAGCGGGGCCCGCCAACGGCGAGGTCGTACGCCGCGAGGACGCGGACGAAGAACTCCCGGTCCACGTTGTTGAAACCGGCCCGGCCTGGCGAGACCCAGCCCTCGCTGACAAACGCGCCAGCGAGGACGGCGGCCTCGACGTGCTCCAGCATCGGGTAGCCGATCTCGTCCGGCACGCTGCGCTGCAGGACCACCCGGTCACCGGGGGAGATCTCGGCGAGCAGCTTCCACAGCAGGGTCGGCACGCCGGCGACGTCCACGAGGCAGAGCACCGGGTGGTTGTGGGTGCCGGTCAGCTCGTACCCCTCACGGGTGCGCAGCCGCAGCGTGGGGTGCTCACCGGAGTGGAAGAACTTCGACGCGCGGACCAGATCGCCGTTGCGGTCGCGGACCTTGAGGTCGATGTCGGTCTCGCTGCTCGCCGCCGCGCCGGGCACGATGTCGCCGACCCGGACGCTGCCCTCAGGGGTACGAATCCGGACATCTGCCGTAATACAATACCGCATGGCCGCAGCCGGGTCGTTACCGGGCGAGCCGAAGTTGCCGTTGCCGTCGACCAGCGGGTAGCGCAGCGACCAGGGCTGGGCCATCCGGACCAGCGCGTCGTAGATCGAGGCGTCGCCGTGCGGGTGGAACTGACCCATCACATCGCCGACGACCCGGGAGCACTTCACGTAGCCGCGGTCCGGCCGGTAGCCGGAGTCGAACATGGCATAGAGAATCTTGCGGTGGACCGGCTTGAGCCCGTCCCGGACGTCCGGCAGCGCCCGCCCGACGATGACGCTCATCGCGTAGTCGAGGTAGGAGCGCTGCATCTCCACCTCGAGCCCGACCGGTTCGATCCGGTCGTGTGCGACCACGGTGGCGGTGGCCTCGGCGGGGACCCCTGGCTCGTTCGGTGTGGACTCGGGAGAATCGGTCACTGTATACCCTTATCAGACTCAGAGTCGTTTTTGTGCTGTGGATAACCGCTGTGGATACCGGCCAAGCTGTGGATAACTCTGTGGATCGGTGGACCGACCGGGCGGTGCCCGGCCGACCCACCGTGGTCCATCAGATGTCCAGGAACCGCACGTCCTTGGCGTTGCGCTGGATGAACGACCGGCGTGCCTCGACGTCCTCACCCATCAGCACGCTGAACAACTCGTCGGCGGTCGCCGCGTCGTCGAGCGTGACCTGACGCAGGGTACGCGTCGCCGGGTTCATCGTGGTTTCCCACAGCTCGGGGTAGTTCATCTCGCCGAGGCCCTTGAAGCGCTGGATGTCGTCCGGCTTGGCGTTTGGCTTCTTCTGCTGGCGCAGCGCGATCAGCCCGTCCCGCTCGCGGTCGGAGTAGGCGTACTGCGCGTCGTCGCCCTTCTTGTTCCACTTGATCTTGTAGAGCGGCGGGGCGGCAAGGTAGACGTTGCCCATCTCGACAAGCGGACGCATGAAGCGGAACAGCAGGGTGAGCAGCAGCGTCTGGATGTGCTGGCCGTCGACGTCCGCGTCGGCCATCAGCACCACCTTGTGGTACCGCAGCTTCTCCATGTCGAAGTCGTCGTGGATTCCGGTGCCCAGCGCGGTGATCAGCGCCTGGACCTCGTTGTTCTTCAGAACCCGGTCGATCCGGGCCTTCTCCACGTTGAGGATCTTGCCGCGGATCGGCAGGATCGCCTGCGTCCGTGGATCACGGCCCTGCTTGGCCGAGCCACCGGCCGAGTCACCCTCGACGATGAACACCTCGGACTCGCGCGGGTCGGTCGACTGGCAGTCGGCCAGCTTGCCCGGCATCGAGCCGGACTCCAGCAGCGACTTACGGCGGGCCAGCTTGCGTGCCTGCTGCGCGGCGATCCGGGCCCGCGCCGCCTGGGATGCCTTCGTGATGATCATCTTGGCCTCGGCCGGGTTGCGGTCGAACCAGTCGACAAGCCGGTCGTTGCAGACCCGCTGCACGAAGCTCTTCACCGGGGTGTTGCCGAGCTTGGTCTTGGTCTGACCCTCGAACTGCGGGTTGGCCAGCTTGACCGAGATGATCGCCGCGAGCCCCTCGCGAATGTCCTCGCCGGAGAGCTTCTCGTCGCCCTTGAGCAGCTTCTTGTCGGTGCCGTACCGGTTGACCACGCTCGTCAGCGCGGACCGGAAGCCCTCCTCGTGGGTGCCGCCCTCGTGCGTGTTGATCGTGTTGGCGAAGGTGTAGACCGACTCGCCGTACGACTCGTTCCACTGCATGGCGATCTCGAGCGACATGCCCTCTTCCTCGGCCTCGAACTCGACCACGGTCTTGTGGATCGGGCTCTTCGAGGCGTTGAGGTGCCGGACGAAGTCGGCGATGCCACCCTCGTAGTAGAAGGTCACCTCGCGCTGCCGGCCGTCCTCCTCCTCCGCCACCCGCTCGTCGAGCAGGTGGATGCGCAGGGCGCGGTTGAGGAAGGCCATCTCCTGAAGGCGTCGGTAGATGGTCTGGAAGTCGAAGTCGACGGTCTCGAACACGTCGGGGTCGGGCCAGAAGGAGACCGCCGAGCCGGTGCGGTCGGTGGGTTCGCCCTTTTCCAGTGGACCGGGCTTGGAGTTGTTGTACTGCTGCCGCCACACGGAGCCGGACTTGTGGATCTCGACGAACATCTTGGTGGAGAGCGCGTTCACCACGGAGACACCGACGCCGTGCAGACCGCCGGAGACCGCGTACGCCTTGCCGTCGAACTTGCCACCCGCGTGCAGGATGGTCAGCGCGACCTCGACACCCGGCTTCTTGAGCTTCGGGTGGAGGTCGACCGGGAAACCACGGCCGTTGTCGGTGACCCGCACGCCGCCGTCGGCTTGCAGCACCACGTCGATGGTGTCGCAGTATCCGGCGAGCGCCTCGTCGACCGCGTTGTCCACGACCTCCCAGACGAGGTGGTGCAGACCGCGCTCACCGGTGGACCCGATGTACATACCGGGCCGCTTGCGAACCGCCTCCAGCCCTTCGAGAACGGTGATCGACTCTGCGCCGTACTCCTGCTTGTCCTGCGCTGCCACCCTCGGCCACTTTCTCGCGTCAGCCGCGCCGCTAGGGCGCGTCGGGCGCGGGTTCGGCGGACAGGACGCGACGTCGGCGCGTGGACCGGTGCCGGAGACCTCCGGACAACGGGTCGAACGCGCCGGTCGCCGCGGTTGCCCGCGGATCGCGATCGGCTCGACCCGCCGTGGAGAATGAATCTGGGGCCACCGGCCCCGTTCCTCTCCCACACCGGGTCTTCGTCTCGCTGTCAATCCTACTGTGCGCGGGGGACAGAACCACCACTCGGCACCCTCAGAGAGGCGGCTGAGAAGTCCATAGCCGGCAGAACCCCGTTGCCCGCGACTCCCCCCACACGCCAGGGTCCGATCGCACGCGCCGTCCCCGGACGGGTTGACCCGCGCTCGGGCGGGTCGGGGGTCGCGGCCAAAGCGTCAGTGCCGTACGTTTGCGGCGCTCCGGAACCAAGCTTGATCTTTACCGGCCGGAACCGGGACGATCGACCCGATCGACCCGACACGTGCTCTTTAAGAGGTGACAGATGGGGCTGGACAACGTCGCGGTGCACTGGCCGCGGACCGGCCGCTTCTACGATCCGGTCGCGCCGGCCGAGTTCGTCGACTTCGGCGAGATCGTTGATGTGCCACGGATCTCCGCGCCGACGGCGGCGCTGGCCGAGCTGATCGCGAAGACCGGCACCATCCGGGCGACGGCGTACACCGAGTTGGTGGATCTGCTGCTCGGTCTGGAAGGTGTGTTGTACGCCACAGACGCCGCCGCCGAGGACGAGGACCCGGTGATCGACCCGGACGGCTGCTCCTGGATCGCCGGCGGCATCGAGCGATTCGTGGCCGGGCACCGCGCGCACGGTGAGGCGGTCACCTTCGAGTCGGTGAGCACGGTGCTGCGCTCGTTGCTCGGCGACGGCAGGTTGGCCGAGCAGCAGCTGCGGTGGCTGGAGAGCCGGCTCGACGCGCTGCGCGACGAGCGCGGCGATCCGCCGCAGTGGAACTTCACCTGCGCCGAGTTGGGCGTGCTGGCCGCGTTCTACCGGCGCTGCGCCGAGCGCGGTTTCGCCGTCTACGCCGACGCCTGACCCGCCACGCCGCTTCCCGCAGCGGGCTGGTCGCCGCCCGGTCGGTTGGCGGCGGCGATTACCTGGGTGAGCACCGCGTGCAGGTGTTGCAGGTCCTCGACGGGCAGCCCGAGTCGCCGCACGATCGCGGCCGGGATCAGCTCCGCCCGGCTCCGCAGCGCGGCGCCGCTGGCGGTGAGGGTGACGGCAAGACTGCGCTCGTCGCCGGGGTCGCGTTCCCGGCGCAGGTAGCCGGCCGCCTCGAGGCGCTTGAGCAGGGGTGAGAGCGTGCCCGGGTCGAGCTGCAACAGGCGGCTGAGGTCGCGACCGGACAGCGGCGCGTGCTGCCAGAGCGCGAGCATGACCAGGTACTGCGGATGGGTCAGCCCCATCGGTTCCAGGAGTGGCCGGTAGACGGCCACCACGCTGCGCGCGGCCACCGACAGGGCGAAGCAGACCTGCTGCTCCAGCGCCAACGGGTCGACGCGATCCGGTTGTTCGCTCATCGGTTGCTCGCACCAGGCACGGTGACTACTCTACCGATCATTGGTGTACCAAGCATTGGTGCCCCAATCATCTGCTCGTGTGACGGGCGGGCGGACGCGATGCGGGAAAGGGCGGCAGATGAGCGAGGACGGCGCGGTCAGCAGGGCCCCGGGCGAGGGCGGCCGACTCCTGAGCTGGGCCTTCCGGCACCTTGCCGGCCCGGCCGAGGGGGTCCAGGGTGCGGTGCAGGGCGGCTCGGCCGAGGCCCGCGAGGCGTGGAAACGCGACCTGACCGAGCGCAAGCGCTACACCCGGGAACAGCGCGAACGCAGGCGAGCGGCCCGCGAGGCCGACCGGAAGGGCTGAGGAGCCGGCTCAGCCGTACGTGTCGCGGGGGCCCCGGCCGCGTACCCGGCGTGGCCCCTTCCCCCAGGAGGGCGCGGCCGGGCCGTGGATGTGCAGCTTGCGCACCACGTTGTGGCCGACCTCGCTGGCGATCTGCTTGAGTAGCGAGCCGGCGAGCAGACGCAGTTGGGTCGCCCACGCGGTCGAGCGCGCCTCCACCGTCAGCTCGCCGTTCTCCAGCTTGACCGGGCGACTGTGCTGGGCGACCTCCGCGCCGACGACCCGCTCCCAGGCGCCGAACACGGTGGCCTCCGCCGCCGGCTGCTGCCAGCCCCGCGCCTTCACCAGCCGGTTCAGCACAGCGCTGAGCGGCTGCGGGTCACGCGGGTCGGGGCCGGGCCCGGAGTAGCCGCGCAACCGCCGCCCCGAGCCGCCGGCCGCGTCGCCGCCGGCACCACCGGGGGTACGCCGGGCACGGGCCGCCGACTGCCGCCGGGACAGCGCCGCGTCGAGCACCGCCCGAGCCAGCTCCGGCCCGCTGGCGGCCGCCGGCTCACCGCCCGTCGCCTCCGCCCCGGGGGTACGCGCGGGCGCGGCGTCACCTCCGCCGGTCCCCTGTCGTTTGGGGCGTGGCTCATCCGACACGGCGTACCGTCCCTTCGCCGACCTGATAGCGGGTGCCGCGCAGAGCCGCTGGCACATCGTCGTCCACCGCGCAGGTGACAAGCAGTTGACTCGCCCCGCCGACCAGCTCCGCCAGCCGCTCCCGGCGGCCGGTGTCCAACTCCGCGAAGACGTCGTCGAGCACCAGCACCGGCTCGATGCCGTCGGCGCGCAGCAGGTCGTACCCGGCCAGCCGCAGCGCGAGCGCGAGCGACCACGACTCGCCGTGGCTGGCGTACCCCTTGGCGGGCAGCGGACCAAGGGTCAGCGCCAGCTCGTCACGGTGGGGACCGACCAGGGTGGTGCCCCGTTCGATCTCGGCGGAGCGGGACGCGGCCAGTGCGGTGGTCAGTGCGTCGGCCAGCGCGGCCCGGTCGGTGGTCGGCTCGGCCAGCTCGATCGAGGCTCGGTAGGCGATGCTCGCCGCACCCCGGCCGGCGGCCACCGCGTCGTACGCCTTGGCGACGTGCGGGGTGAGCGCGGCCACGAGTTCCAGTCGGCCGGCGAGCAGCTCCGCGCCGTGCTGGGCCAGGTGGGTGTCCCAGACGGCGAGGGTGCCGAGGTCGCCGCCGCGCGACCCGCCGGTCTTGCGAGCCAGGTACGCGGTGCGCAGCAGGGCGTTGCGCTGCTTGACCACCCGTTCGTAGTCGGCCCGCACTCCCGCGTACCGGGGCTGCCGGTTGACCAGCAGATCGTCCAGGTAGCGGCGACGCTCGGACGGGTCGCCCCGGACCAACTCAAGGTCCTCCGGGGCGAAGAGCACGAGTCGCAGGGCGCCGAGCACGTCCCGGGCCCGCCGCGCCGGTGAGCGGCCCAGCCGGGCCCGGTTGGCCTTGCCGGGCACGATCTCCAACTCGACAAGGAGCTCCCGACCGTCGTGCACCACGGCACAGCGGATCACCGCGGCGGTGGCGCCCATCCGGACCAGCGGCGCGTCGGTGGCGACCCGGTGTGAGTCCAGGGTCGCCACGTAGCCCAGCGCCTCGACGAGGTTGGTCTTGCCGACGCCGTTGGCGCCGGTCAGGACGTTCGCCCCCGGCTGGAGGTCGACGGCCACCCGCTCGTACGAGCGGAAGTCGATCAGTTCCAGCCGGTGGACATACACAGGTTGTGGATACCGCTCAGCGCTTGTGGACGGCGTGGCCACCGAACTGCTGACGCAGAGCGGAGACGGCCTTCATGGTGGGCGAGTCGTCCTGCCGCGAGGTGAACCGGGCGAACAGCGACGCGGTGATGACGTTCAGCGGCACCCCCAGGCGGACCGCCTCGTCGACGGTCCACCGGCCCTCGCCGGTGTCCTCGGTGTAGCCGCTCAGGTCCGCCAGCGCCGGGTCCTCGTCGAGTGCCCGGTCCAGCAGGTCGAGCAGCCAGGAACGGACGACGGTGCCCTCTCGCCAGGACTTGATGACGCCCGGCACGTTTGTCACCAACTCCGAGGCCGCCATCAGCTCGTAGCCCTCGGCGTAGGCGTGCATCAGGCCGTACTCGATGCCGTTGTGCACCATCTTCGAGTAGTGCCCGGCGCCGACCGGCCCGGCGTGCACGAAGCCGAACTCGCCCTCCGGCTTGAGCGCGCTGAAGATCGGCATCAGCCGGTCCACGTGCTCCTGGGCGCCGCCGACCATCAGCCCGTAGCCGTTCTGCCGGCCCCAGACGCCGCCGGAGACGCCGACGTCGACGTAGCCGATGCCCCGCTTGTTGAGCCGCTCGGCCCGGGGTGCGTCGTCACTGAAGCGCGAGTTGCCGCCGTCGATGATGATGTCGCCCTCGCCGAGCACCGCGGCCAGTTCGTCGATGGTGGCGTCGGTGACACCGGCGGGCACCATGACCCAGACCGCGCGCGGTGACTCGAGCTTCTCTGCCAGGCCCGCGATGGTCGGGACGTCGCTGAGCTGGGCGTTGTGGTCGAAACCGACCACGTCGTGACCAGCGGCCCGCAATCGCTCCCGCATGTTGCCGCCCATACGGCCGAGTCCTACAAGGCCGAGCTGCATGTGTTTCTACCTCCGTGGATCTGGGTGTTGCTGGGCGCGATCAGCGCGAGACGCGGATCGGCATGATGAGGTACCGGTACCCCGGAATGACCTCTCCATCCTCGCCGGCGGGGGAGATCACCGCGGGCTTGAAGGCGTCGACGAACGAGAGCACGGCGGTCTGGGAACCCAGGTTGGTCAGACCGTCGATGAGGTACTGCGGGTTGAACCCGATGGTCAGCGCGTCACCGGTGAAGGTGGCCTCCATCGCCTCGCTGGCCCGCGCCTCCTCGGAACCGCCGGCCTCGACCACCAGGCCGTCGGCGCTGAAGCTCAGCAGCACCGGGGTGGTCCGCTCGGCGACCAACGCGACCCGCTTGACAACCTCGATGAGGGTGCTGACGGGCACCCGGGCAGCGGCGTTGTGGGTGGCCGGGAAGAGCGAACGCACCGGCGGGTAGTTGGCGCCGTCGAGCAGGCGGCTGGTGGTGCGCCGGGTGCCGCCGGCCAGGCCGACCATGCCCTCGCCGGCAGCGCCCTGGGCCAGGGCGAGGGTGACCTCGCCACCCAGCGGTCCGAGGGCCTTGGCGGTGTCGTTCAGGGTGCGGGCCGGCACCAGGGCGTTGATGCTCACCTCGGGGTCGTCCGGCTGCCACTGGATCTCGCGCAGCGCCAGCCGGTAACGGTCGGTGGCGAGCATCGACAGCGTGCTGCCGGAGAGCTCGACGCGGACGCCGGTCATCATCGGCAGGGTCTCGTCCCGGCCGGCCGCGATGGCCACCTGGGAGACCGCTGTGGCGAACGCTGCCGCGTCGACGGTGCCGGCGCTCTGCGGCATCTCGGGCAGCGCGGGGTAGTCCTCCACCGGCATGGTGGGCAGGGTGAACCGGGCGCTGCCGCAGACCAGCTCAAGGTGGGCGCCGACCGCGGCGATGTCCACCGGCTTGGCCGGCAACGCCTTGGTGATCTCGGCGAGCAGGCGGCCGGAGACGAGCGCGGCGCCGTCGGCGTCACCCTGCACCTCGACGGTCACCTGGCTGGAGACCTCGTAGTCGAACCCGGAAACCCGCAGGTTGCCGTCGGTGACCCGGAGCATCACCCCGGCGAGCACCGGTACGGATGGCCGGTTGGGCAGGCTTTTCGCGGTCCACGCCACGGCCTCGGCGAGCGCGTCGCGCTCTACTCGGAACTTCATCAATGCCTCCGCGTCGACGTCAGCGACAACTCTCTCATGCCGACCGCTGCCTACCGTCCCGCCCGACCGTGCGGGTACCCATCGCACCTTAGGGCGCGGGGGTATCGGCTGTGCGCCCGACCCCATGGTTCGCGTCGGTGCTGACCTGTTGATCGGGCAGCGTTCGGCACGATCCACAGAAAGCCCAACGGTGATGATTGGTTTTTGTTCTCTTAGAAGAGATAACTCATCGTCTTCATCGCACCTGTGCAAACTGTGGAAAACCCGGGTCTGCGCAGCTCAGACAGGTTATCCACAGGTGATTTAGCTGTGGATAATCGGGGGTACAACCGGCTTGCCTGTCCACAGCGCGATCTCGGCGGCCGGTTGTCCACCGTTGTCCACCGGTTGTCCACCGGTAATCCACCGACTTTCTCCCCAAGCCTGTGGATGACGATGAAGATCACCATTGCCGTCATCCCCAGAACCTTCAACAGCTCGTCCACAGGCCGACGGTCATCGGTGGAAAACGTGACAGTTGTCCCCAGGCGTCCACAGCTCCGTCCACAGGGTTTCTCCACAGCCTGTGGGTAACCGGCGATGGACGGTCCGTAGTTATCCACCGACGGTGGACAACGAGCTGTGGACAACGAGTGGGAGTCGAGGCGGTCACGGCCACCATGCTGTGGCCTACACCATGTCGAGAGTCCAGTCGGAGACCCGAAAAAACGCCCGGCCGAAGATCCGGCCGGGCGTTTCCTGGGCTGCGTGCCGCCACGACGGCGGCGTACGCCTCAGCTGTTCTGCTTGATCCGGTTGGTCAGCTCGGCGATCTGGTTGTAGAGCGAGCGACGCTCCGCCATCTGCTGACGGATCTTCCGGTCGGCGTGCATCACCGTGGTGTGGTCCCGGCCACCGAAGGCCTGCCCGATCCGGGGCAGCGACAGCTCGGTCAACTCCCGACACAGGTACATGGCCACCTGCCGAGCGTTGACCAGCACCCGGGACCTGGACTGACCGCGCAGGTCCTCCAGACTCACCCCGAAGTAGTCGGCGGTCGACGCCATGATCTGGTCGGCGTTGATCTCCGGCCCGGCGCCGTCGGGCATGAAGTCCCGGAGCACCTCCTCGGCCAGGGACAGCTCGACGGTCGACCGGGTCAGGCTGGCGAACGCCGTCACCCGGATCAGCGCACCCTCCAGCTCCCGGATCGAGTTCGACACCCGGGAGGCGATGAACTCCAACACGTCCGGCGGGGCGTACATCCGCTCCTGCGCCGCCTTCTTCTGCAGGATCGCGATCCGGGTCTCCAGGTCCGGCGGCTGGATGTCGGCCAGCAGCCCCCACTCGAACCGGGTTCGCATCCGGTCCTCCAGGGTGGCGAGCTGACGCGGCGACCGGTCGGAGGTGATCACGATCTGCTTGTTGGCGTTGTGCAGGGTGTTGAAGGTGTGGAAGAACTCCTCCTGCGTACGCTCGCGGTTCTCCAGGAACTGGATGTCGTCGATCAACAGGATGTCGACGTCGCGGTAGCGCCGCTGGAACGCGCTTGTCTTGTCGTCCCGGAGCGAGTTGATGAAGTCGTTTGTGAACTCCTCGGTCGAGACGTACCGGACCGAGCGGGCGTTGCCGAGCGTCGTGGCGTAGTGCCCGATGGCGTGCAGCAGGTGGGTCTTGCCCAGCCCGGAGTGCCCGTAGATGAACAGCGGGTTGTACGCCTTCGCCGGTGACTCCGCCACCGCGACGCTCGCCGCGTGGGCGAACCGGTTGGACGACCCGATGACGAACGTCTCGAACATGTACTTCGGGTTGAGCCGGTTGCCGCCGGTGTCGGCGCCGGGCAGCCGGCGGTCGTCGCGGCCACCCGCCCGGTGGTCCACTCCGCTGCGCCCCGGGCCGCTGTCCGTGCCGCCGTCGCGAGGCATCGCGCGGATCACGTGCTGGTCGCGCGGCGACCCCGAATCTTCCCGGTAGCGCGGCTCGTAGGGCCGGGTGTCCGGGCCGGGTGGGTCGAGGCGCGCGGCGTGCTCGTCGTAGCCACGCCGGTCCGGTCCTGGTCGGGACGGCCGCATCGGTTCCGCGAACGCGGCGCTGAACAGCGCCTCCTGTCCGTCCCTGCTGGCCGGAATCAGGCCCGACCGGTGGCCGTCGATGGTCGGCGAGAGCGGCGGACCCGCCGGGGCGGGAGGCGCGACCGGGTCGGGCATCCGGGGGGCGTGTGACTGCTCGGGCACCACCGGGTCAGCGGCCGGCCGAACACCGTGGTCGTCGTCGAGTGGCGCGGCGGCCGGGCCCTCGACGTCGAGCGGCCCGATCTCCGGCGCGCTGCGGTAGACGGTGCCGGCCGGTCGGCCCGTGGCGTCCTCGGCCACCCGAACGGTGACCGCCACCTGGATCGGCCGGCCGAGCCGGCGGGTGAGCGCCTCGGTGATCGCCGGGCGCAGCCGTGACTCGATCACGTCGCGGGTGAACGCGTCCGGCACAGAGAGCAGCGCGGTGTCCTCGACGATCGCCCGCAGCCGGGTCAGTCGGAGATAGGCGCGCTGCTGAGCGGAGATGATCTCGTCGGCAAGCTCGTCGGTCGCCGCTAACCACACTGCGGCGAGGTCGGTTGTACCGGCCACCGTCGTGCCACCCCCTCGCCTCTGCTCCCGGCCGCCGCTGTCTGCCAGCCGGCCATCCCGGGCCCGCCGCGTTCGCGGGTGGAACAACACCCCACCCGGACGGTCGACCGGTGGTCATCCACAGGTTATCCACAGCCTGTGTACCGACCGATTGTGGCCGCCGCCGGACGCGGGTGGGACCTGCCCCCTGCCTGACCGGGCGCTGAAGCGGGTTCACCGTGCCGAACGATTCACTGCCTTGTCCGGTCTTGCCTGCGCGACGACCGGAGCTTGAAGACGCTCACCGCAATCGGGCACGGTAACAGCGTTGTCCCTGCGCCATCAACCGGCGACGCGGCGACACCCTTGTCGGCATCAGCGAAAACCACCCTTCGGCCTCGGGCGCGTCCTGTTGGCCGCTACTCGGGGTGTTTGACGGTCATTGCCCCCCTGCGTAGGCTGGAATGGCTGCTTTCTCGCCCTCTGCTAGGGTGATGGGTGCTTGCTGTCCGCGGTCGCATCCCCCGCATCGTCGAGGTCCCGCACCGCCGGACAGCACCGATCGGGGGCCACCGTCGAGGTGGCCTGGACACCACCCCACGACCCCGGCGATCCCGTCGCGCGGGGCGCGTACGAAAACGGAGAGCCTGACGTGAGCAAGCGCACCTACCAGCCGAACAACCGCCGGCGCGCGAAGACCCACGGCTTCCGGCTGCGCATGCGCACCCGTGCCGGCCGTGCCATCCTCTCGAGCCGTCGCGCCAAGGGTCGCACCACCCTGTCGGCCTGAGCCGACCGGGCCGGTCAGGGGACGTGGGCAGTCGTGCTGGCCGCCGCGCAGCGACTGCGGCGCAGCACTGACTTCGCCGCAGCGGTTCGCGGTGGCCGACGCGTCGGACGAGGCGCCGTCGTGGTCCACCTGACCGTGCCGGTGACCGCCGACCCCAGCATTTCGACCATGTCGGAGCCGGTGCGGGACAACAGCGCGGAGCAGTCGTCCGCGCCGTCCCGCGCCGGCTTCGTCGTGTCCAAAGCTGTCGGCAACGCGGTAGCCCGCAACCGGGTCAAGCGTCGACTGCGGGCACTGGTCCGGGACCGGTTGACCGCCCTGCCCGCCGGCAGCACCCTGGTCGTCCGGGCGCTGCCCGCAGCGGCGGAGGCGTCGTATCCTCGCCTCGCCACCGACCTGGATGCCGCCATCGCGGTCGCCCGGTCGCCCCGCGAGCGGCGGTCCCGATGACCGACGCCGAGAAGACCAGTCCACGCGCGCCGACAACCGGTGCCAAGGTGCTGATCGCGCCCATCATCGCGTACCGTCGGTGGATAAGTCCGGCGCTGCCGGCCCGCTGTCGGTTCTACCCGTCATGCAGTGCGTACGCCCAGGAGGCGGTCGCTCGGCACGGCGCGCTCCGGGGAGCGGCGCTGGCGGTCCGGCGGCTGTTGCGCTGCCACCCCTTTCACCCTGGTGGACATGACCCGGTGCCGGAGCCGGGCGGCCGCCGCCGTGCTGATGTGACTGGAGCCCCGAATTGAGTCTGAGTCTCGACTGGATCTACTACGCGATTTCGTGGATCCTGCTGACCTGGCACTCTGCCTGGGACGCCATCGGGGTGCCGGTCGGCGCGGTGATCGGCACCAACTTCGCCTGGATCCTGTCCATCATCTTCCTGGTGGTCACCGTCCGGGTGATCCTGTTCCCGGTCTTCGTCAAGCAGATCAAGTCCCAGCGGGCGATGCAGGCGCTCCAGCCCAAGGTCAAGGAGCTTCAGGAGAAGCACAAGGGTGACCGGGAGACGCTCCAGAAAGAAATGATGGAGCTCTACAAGAAGGAGAAGGCCAACCCGCTGATGGGTTGCCTTCCGATGTTCCTTCAGATCCCGGTCTTCCTGGGTCTTTTCCACACCTTGAAGCGGCTGGACCCGGCAAACCAGGGCAAGACCCTGTACGGGTGGAGCGTCGACCAGTTCGAGAGCGCCTCGCAGGCGAAGCTCTTCACCGCCCCGATCGCCGGCAAGTTCGGCTCGACGGCCGACGAGTTGTCCCGCCTCGGCGCCACCGGCAGCACCGTCAAGATCATTGCGGGCATCCTGGTCCTGGTGATGATCGCGACCACCTACCTGACCAGCCGTCAGATGATCCTCAAGACCGGCTGGGCGGAGGACCCGCAGCAGCGGATGATCCAGCGGCTGATGCTCTACGGCATCCCGGCGTCGCTGCTGATCTCCGGCGCGATCTTCCCGATCGGCGTCATCATCTACTGGGTCACCAACAACCTCTTCACCCTCGGCCAGCAGCAGTGGGTGCTGCGGAAGTTCCCGCCGCCGGTGACCGCCAAGAAGGCCGTCGCCCCCGCCGCCACTCGCAACCCGGTGCAGCCCGCCAAGTCCGGTGGCCTGTTCGGTCGTGGCAAGGCGGCCCCGCCGGCGCCGGTCAAGGCGACCGCACCCAAGGTGGCCGGGCCGAAGCCAGGGGCCAAGCCGGCGAACAACCCGAAGAAGAGCCGTCCCGCCAAGCGGCAGGGCTGACCTCTGAGGGCCGTCGCCGGGTGACCGGCGGCGGCCCGTTCCGCACCGCGCAGCCGCCGTCAGGTGGCGCCGAGCGGAACCGACCGCGCACCGTGCGGCCACGGGCGACACTGCCCGTACAGACGTGCCCGCGGGCACCGGCGACCTCCCGCCGGCCCCGGGAAACCAGTCGGACCCGACGGTCCGGCCGAGCGAGTACGGAGATGAGACCGTGACCGAGACCAGCATCCCCCGCGCCGAGCAGTCCCTGGACGAGGAGGAGACCGCAACGCTCGCGGTGGACGGCGACGACACCGATACCGACGACGACAGCGCGGCCGACGAGGACACCGACACCGCCGCCGGCGGCAGGGTGAAGAAGGCGGTGAGCGAGGGCGACCTGTTCCGGCAGAGCGAGATCGCGGCCGACTACGTCGAAGGACTCCTCGACATCCTCGACTACGACGGCGACATCGACGAGTTGGTCGCCGCTGGGCGCCCGATGGTCGAGGTCGTCGGCGAGCGGTTGCAGAACCTGGTCGGCCAGCGTGGAGCCACCCTGGAGGCACTTCAGGAGCTGACCCGCCTCGCCGTCTTCCGGCAGACCGGGACGCCGAGCCGCCTGCTGCTCGACGTCGGCGGCTACCGGTCGAACCGCCGCAAGGAACTCGCAGCGGTCGCCAAGAACGCCGTCGAGAAGGTCAAGGAGTACGGCGAGCCGGTCCGCCTGGACGCGATGTCCGCGTTCGAGCGCAAGTGTGTGCACGACGTGGTCAACGCCATGTCCGGTGTGGCGAGTGAATCCGAGGGCGTTGAGCCGAACCGGCGCATCGTCGTACGGCCGGCGGACTGACCGGGTGACCCACGACGACAGCACGGCCGATGCCGTGACCGGCCCGGGCGGCACGCCGCTCGGGCCGTCCGCTGTCCGGCCACCTACCCCCGACGCCGACGACGCCGATGACGCGACTCAGCGCGACTCTGCCCCGTCACCAGCCGACGCGGCGCTGCCGCCCGAGCTGGCCCCGGCCGCGCTGACCCTCTTCGGCGATCGTCTCGACCTGGCCGCCGCGTACGCCGAGTTGTTGGTCACCGACGGGGTGGTCCGCGGTCTGATCGGTCCCCGAGAGGCACCTCGCATCTGGGATCGGCACCTCCTCAACTGCGCTGCGATCGCCGAGCGGATCCCGTCCGGCGCGACCGTTCTCGACGTCGGCTCCGGTGCCGGTCTGCCGGGTCTGGTCCTGGCCATCGCGCGGCCCGATCTCACTGTCACCCTGATCGAGCCGCTGGCTCGACGCACGTCGTTCCTGATCGAGGTCGTCGAACGACTCGGTCTGACCAAGTCGGTGCGGGTGTTCCGCGGTCGGGCGGACGAGGCGGCTACCGGGTCGAGCGGTCGGGAACCGATCAGCGGTGAGGTGGTGACTGCCCGCGCGGTCGCGCCACTGGATCGTCTGGCGGGCTGGAGTCTCCCCCTGGCGGTCCGTGGTGGCCGGCTGCTGGCGCTGAAGGGTTCGTCCGCGGCGGCGGAGATCGAGGAGCACGCCGAGGTGGTGGCGCGACTCGGCGGCGGGGAGCCGGCGGTGCACCTCTGTGGGACCGGGGTGATCGACCCGCCCACCACCGTCGTGGAGATCGTGCGGGAGCGGATGGTCGGTCCGGCACGGGCGGCGGCCAACAAGCGCTCCCGGAGCGGCCGCTCCCGCCGACGCTGACACGTCGGGTCATCGGGCTTCCGGCGGGCGGGTTGCCTCGTTGTACCGGTACGGATGGACAAGGGGATGAGAACCCGACGTGGACCGGCCGCGCCCGTCCGCCGTAGGCTGACCGCGCGTCGATAGTGTGGAGAGGGCGACGGACGTCGCGGGTCTCCGACCGCTCCCGCGGGCCGTACGCTCCGGGTTGCGAGCGTGGGTGTGGCCAAGTTGACCGGGGCGCGGACCGACCATCCGAAGCGGGCAGGGATGACAGGTGCATGACGACGGCAGGTACGACGATCCACGCGTGACCGGGTCGACAGACGATCCCGTTTCACGTGAAACCGACTACCCGAGCTGGTCGCCCGGCGCGACCGGGCCAGCGACCCGACCTGCGGACGGCGATCCGCCGGTGTTCGGCGAAGATCCAACGGCTCAGCAGACCGGGCCCGAAGTCGTGGACCCGGCTGCGACACGACGGACGTCGGAGGGGTCGACCCGACCGGCCAACGTCGTTGAGGTACGGCAGACGTTGGGACGGCGCAACACCGCGAAAGCGGTTCGCTTCGAGCCGGCGGTCCCGCACCAACCCGGCGCGGCGGCTGTTCGGGACTCCGCGCCGGTGATCGCCGACCCGCCGGTCACCTCGACCGAGTCGTTGGCTGCCGTCGCGACCGACCCCACGTACGTTTCACGTGAAACCCCGACGCGCGAAGAGGATGACCCACCCTTGGCTATGGAGGCGATGCGCGCCGTGCAGATCCTGAATCCCAGTGGCGAGGTGACCATGCCTCGGCCCGACCGGACCCGGGTCATGTGCGTCGCCAACCAGAAGGGCGGCGTGGGCAAGACCACGACCACCGTCAACCTTGCAGTGGCGCTCGCCCTGCACGGCAACCGGGTGCTCGTGGTGGACCTCGATCCGCAGGGCAACGCCTCCACCGGGCTCAACGTCCCGCACCACACCGGAATCCCGGACGTCTACGACTGTCTGATCAACAGCGTGCCCCTGGCCGAGGTGGCGCAGGCGGTCGAGGGCATCCCCAATCTCTGGTGCGTACCCGCGACCATCGACCTTGCCGGCGCCGAGATCGAGCTGGTGTCGGTGGTGGCGCGGGAGTCGCGCCTGGACCGGGCGATCGCCGCCTACCCGGGCGAGTTCGACTACGTCTTCATCGACTGCCCGCCGTCGCTCGGTCTGCTCACGGTCAACGCTTTGGTTGCCGCGCAGGAGGTGCTGATCCCGATCCAGTGCGAGTACTACGCCCTGGAAGGGCTCAACCAGCTGATCAACAACATCAACCTGGTGCGCCAACACCTCAACCCGAAGCTTGACGTCTCCACCATCCTCCTGACGATGTACGACCGGCGTACCCGGTTGGCCGATGCCGTCGAGCAGGACGTCCGGAACCACTTCGGCGACAAGGTTCTCCAGGCGGTCATCCCCCGCAACGTCCGGGTCTCCGAGGCGCCCAGCTACGGCCAGTCGGTGATGACCTACGATCCCGGATCGCGGGGTGCCACGAGTTACTTCGAGGCCGCCCAGGAGATTGCCGAACGAGGCGTCAAGGAGCCGGTGGGCCGGAATGCGTAGTGCGGACGAGTCGCTGGGAGGCGAGGCATGAAGAACCGTCCTCGGGGCGGTCTGGGTAGGGGCCTGGGAGCGCTGATCCCAACCGGGCCGGTGCCGGGTGCCGCTGGCACCTTAACCGCGGAGCCGGAGAACGAGTACGCGGACGACACCGGCACCGCGACCGTCCCGGCGGCACCCGTCGAGGCACAGGTTCACGAACCAGAGTCCACGCTCAGCCCGGTACCCGGAGCGCGATTCGCCGAGATCCCGGTAGACGCGATCCTGCCCAACCCGAAGCAGCCCCGCCAGGTCTTCGACGAGGAGGCACTGGAGGAGCTCAAGACCTCCATTCAGGAGGTCGGTTTCCTCCAGCCCATCGTCGTTCGGCAGCTCGACGACGAGAAGTACGAGCTGGTGATGGGCGAGCGGCGTTGGCGGGCCGCCCAGGCGGTGGGGCGGGACAGTATTCCGGCGATCATCCGGGACACCCGTGATGACGCCATGCTCCGCGATGCCCTGCTGGAGAACATCCACCGAGCCAATCTGAACCCTCTCGAAGAGGCCGCCGCCTACCAGCAACTGCTTGAGGAGTTCGGGGCCACCCACGAAGAGTTGGCGCGCAGGATTGGCCGGAGTCGCCCGCAGATCTCCAACACGATCCGGCTACTGAACCTGCCGGCCCAGGTGCAGCGCCGGGTCGCCGCAGGGATCCTGTCGGCGGGTCACGCCCGCGCTCTGCTGAGCCTCGACGGCACCGAGGCGCAGGAGCAGTTGGCGTTGCGGATCGTGGCGGAGGGTCTGTCGGTTCGGGCGACCGAGGAGATTGTCGCCCTGACTCTGAACGACGGGCCGCCGAAGGGGCAGGCCGCGAAGCGCCGGCCGAAGGCGCACGCGCCGGCCCTGACCGATCTGGCCGATCGACTGTCCGACCGGTTCGACACTCGGGTAAAGGTCGACATCGGCCGGAGCAAGGGAAAGATCACCATCGAGTTCGCGACCGTGGACGACCTTGAGCGGATCGTCGGGATCATCGGCGTGCAGCAGGAGGAGGGCGAGGGCTGAGCCCGTCCTCGTCGCCGACGACCGCGCACCCCTCCGGGGTAGCGCGGTCGTTCCGCATCCGGCCCGCCGCGTTTCACGTGAAACAGCCGCCGTTCCCGCTCCTCAGGCGAGGATTCCCGAACGCGGGAGTCGTTGTCGGTGGCTCCAGCGGGCCGGACCGTGACTCAGCAGCCGACACTCGGCCCACCGGACGGGACCGCCCGACGACGACTCGGTGGGCGCGTTTCACGTGAAACGGAGATCGCTTAGGCGGCGGAACTCCCTGGGGCCTCACCCGAGGATGACCATGAGGTGCCTTTGCGACCGCTGAGTGGCCCGCTGCCGCCTCGCGTGGCCCAAGGCGACCTTCCGGTGGGCCCGAACGTGCCCCAATGCCTCTCGACGCGAATGCGGCCCACTGGCTCCGCTGTTACTTCCTTGTCTCCCGTCGACGGTCGACTGCTGCCTCCAGCCGTTGGTGCGTGAGGTTCGGCGAGGGTTTGGATTCCGGTCGTTGGTGCCTGAGGTTCAACGAGGCGTCTGAGGTTGGGCGGGGGTGCCTCTGGACCTTGGTGCCTGAGGCTCGGCGGGGGCGGCTCCGGTCAGTTGGTGACTGACTGTCGGCTGGGTCACCCGCCGGCTGTTGCCTGACGATCGGCCGGGGCCTCCCGTCGTCGTTCGGTTGCTGCCTCGCGTGCCCGCCCGCCAGAATCTCCGGCGGCGTCTGACGTCCGCAGACGATTCGTCGACGGTCGGTCCATTGCTGAGGTCGCGTGTCCTCTCGGCCGCGACTGCGCGTCCTCGCGGCCTAGCCCGTGGCGTGGACGCGCCGATCAGGACTCGGCGGCTCTCCCGTCCCCCGAGCCACGTCGTGCTTGATTCAGATCGAGGTCAGGTCGGCGTGGTTGTGCGAGGGCACGCACCACTCGCCCTTGCCGTGGCGCTCCTTGGGCGGTGGCGTGGCGACCGTCTCAGTGAACCGTCGGCGTGGACCCACCCCAGAGGCGACGGCTCGGCACGGAGAACGCCTCCGGAGGTCGCTCGTGCTGTCGACGTCCGGCTGCCGATCCACGGAGGTGGTCCCTCCCGGGGCAGCTTTCGCAGCGGCAGAGGACGGCAGATCGGCCGCGGCGGCCGGCGGTGGCGAGCAGTTGTTGCCGAGCGGTTCAGCGATCTGCGGACAACGACCGACCGGCCGAAAAGTTATCCACAACCGTTGTCCACAGGCACCCCCTGTTTCACGTGAAACAGCGCGTGAGAGCGGGTGCGAGCCTGTGGATGACGGCCTGTGTTGGCGATCTCGGCAGCCTGTGGATATCGGCTCACCGCGCGGTGGTGACGTGGCACACCCGGCCGACCGAGGGCACTGATCTGGTCGGTCGGGAGCGGTCAAACAGGTAGGGACAGCGGTGCCAGACTCGGTTAGGGTCAGCGTCGTGCACGACACCCCTCCCTCAGTCCCGGACTTCACGCAGTGGCCGTCGTTTCCCTTCGAGGGGGACCTCCACGTGAAGCAACTCGATGATCCGGTCCCGGTCGAACCGCCCCGGAAGGGCGAGGGTCTCCGGGAATGCACCGCCTGCAACGCACCCGACGAGGCCTATATCTGGGTCGGCGAGCGGTGGCGGGTCCGTGCCATGGACCGGCCTACCGGCCTGCCCATGGTGCTCATCCTGGAATCGCGGACCCACCTCGACCTTGGTGACCTGCCGAACCTGCTTGCCGCCGAGCTGGGCGTGATGACCGTACGTCTGGAACGGGCCATCCGGTCGCTCGACGGTGTGGCGCGGGTACACGTCAACCGGTGGGGAGACGGCTCGGCCCACCTGCACATGTGGTTCCTCGCCCGGCCGTACGGTCGCCTTCAGTTGCGGGGCACCTTCCTGTCGCTGTGGGATTCGATCCTGCCGCCGATCTCCGAGGCGCAGTGGCGGGAGAATTTGGCGCTCGTCGCCGCCTGGCTTGCCGAGTTCGGCGGCCGTCCGCTCGCCGAGCCACCCCGTATTCAGTGGCAGGCGCCGTCCAGTCTGCTGGCCCAGTCCGCCGCCGCGGATGCCGCTGCCGCCGCGCAGGCAGCCTCGGCGGCGGCCGCCTCCGTCATCGAGGCAGCGGAGGAAACCCCGGAACCAGCGCCGGAGCCCACCGCCAGTGCCGATCACGCCGACGGTGCGGGGGCACCCGCAAACGATCCCGTGGGCCCGGACTCGGACGCCGGCTCTCCGGCCGACACCGAACGGACGAGCGGACCCGCTCGATCGGCATCCGCCACCAACGAGCCAACCGGCGCGTCCACCGCCCCAACACCCGGCACCCCAACGTCCGGCAGCGCAACGTCCGGCACCCCAACGTCCGACACCAGAGCATTCGGCACCCCACTGTCCACCGCGCCAACGTCCGGCACGTCAGCATCCGGCACGTCAGCATCCGGCGTTGCTGGCACCGACGAGTCGGCTCCTGGCGGACCCGCAGTCCCCAGCGGCGCCGCATTCCCTCGTGACCGGGCGGGCAGCACCGATGTCGAGGCCGCCCGCGGCGCGGCCAACGAGACCGCCCGAAAGGCCACCCCGGACAGCGCCACCCCGGACAGCGGCGCAGCGGGTGCTTCACCTGCCACACCCGCGCACGCCGACGGCCCGGACACGTCCGACGTACGCACGGCTCCCTGATCGCGGATCGACAATGAGGGTGGCGCGGTGGTCCAGGATCGCGGCAACCGCGCAAACCCTGTGGTCGGCCTGGGGGCAGCGCCGCACCGAGGCGGCGGCGAGTGGGTCAGGGAGCGGTGACGCGCGCCGCCGCTCGGGCGACCAGGGTGCCGAGGAGTCGGCCGAAGTCCAGCCCTGCCGCCTGCACGGCGAGTGGCAGTAGCGACGTCTCCGTCATCCCCGGGGAGACGTTGACCTCCAACACGTGTGGCTGGCCGGCAGCGTCCACGATCACGTCGACCCGGGAGAGGTCCCGCAGACCCAGTGCGGTGTGCGCGGCGAGGGCCACGTCGGCGACGGTGGCGGACACCTCCGGGTCCAACCGGGCCGGAGCGTGCCAGGTGGTCCGCCCTGCCGTGTAGCGCGCGGCGTAGTCGTACACCCCGTTGCGCGGCACGATCTCCACCGGTGGCAGCGCCTGTGGGCCGTTGCCCAGGTCGACCACGGAGACCGCCACGTCCATACCGGGCACGTACCGCTCGACCAGGGCGGTGGAGTCGTACGCGAAGCAGCCCACCATCGCGGCGGGCAGCGCCGCGGCGTCCCGGACCACCGCGCCACCCAGCCCCGATCCGCCCTGTGCGGGCTTCACCATCAGCGGCAGACCCAGCCGGTCGACGATCCGGTCCAGTACGGCGACCGCGCCAAGCTCGGAGAAGCGATCGTGTGGGAGGGCCACCCAGTCCGGGGTGGGGATGCCGGTCTCGCGGAGCACCGCCTTGGCCGATGGCTTGTCCCAGGCGACCCGGGAGGCTCGGGCGTCACAGCCGACGTACGGGATGTCGCACAGGTCCAGCACACCACGCAGTGATCCGTCTTCACCGGTGGCACCGTGCAGTGCGATGACGACGGCGTCCGGCGGGTCGGCGGTCAGCGCCGGCAGCAGGGCCACGTCGGCGTCCCGCAACTCGGCCTCCACGCCGACGGCGCGCAGTGCGTCGAGCACCCGGCGACCGGAGCGCAGTGACACGTCCCGTTCGTAGGAGAGCCCACCGGCGAGCACGACGACGCGCAGGTCGGCCGGAACGGCGGAATCGGTCACGAGGAGGCGCTCGACGGCGGTCGTACCCATGCCGGCATCATGCCAAGTCGGGCCCGGGCGCGTCGGAGCCGGCCTGGCCGCGGCGGCCGGTGGCGCCGCCCACGGCACCGAAGACCCGGCGCATCGCGATCTCCTGCTCCATCACGCCGGCCAGCCGGCGGACGCCCTCGCGGATCCGCTCCGGCGACGGGAAGCTGAAGTTCAACCGCATCGCGCCGGTGCCGGTGCCGTCGGCGTAGAAGCCGGTGCCGGGCACGTAGGCGACCCGGGCGGCGACCGCGCGGGGCATCATCGCCTTCGAGTCGAGCCCGTCGGGCAGGGTGGCCCAGGCGAAGAGACCGCCGGCCGGTTTGGTCCAGGTGGTGCCCTCGGGCATCAGGTCGGCCAGCGCGTCGAGCATGGCGTCCCGGCGTTCGCGGTAGACCTCGCGGTAGACCTTGAGCTGCTGCCTCCAGGGCATCGTGCCCAGGTAGGTGGAGACGGCGGCCTGGGCGTAACCGCTGGGGCAGAGGATCTGCGCCTCGCTGGCGATGACCAGCTTGTCGCGGACCGCGTGCGGCGCCAGGATCCAGCCGACCCGCAGCCCGGGGGCGAAGGTCTTGGAGAAGGTGCTGAGGTAGAAGACCCCGTCCCGGCGGCGGGCCCGCAGGGGCGCCGGCGCCTCACCCTCGAACCCCAGCTGACCGTACGGGTCGTCCTCGACCACGAGCAGGCCGGCGCGCTCGCAGATGTCGAGCACCCGCTCGCGGCGCTCCTCGCTGAGGGTCACACCGGTCGGGTTCTGGTAGGTGGGAATGGTGTAGAGGAATTTCACCCGTCGGCCGGCGCGGGCCAGGTCGGCGAGGGCCGCCTCCAGCGCCTCCGGGATCAGCCCGTCGGCGTCCATCGGTATGTGCACGACCTGCGCCTGAGCGGCCTGGAAGACACCGAGCGCACCGACGTACGTCGGCCCCTCGGCCAGCACCACGTCACCCGGGTCGAGGAAGAGTCGGGCCACCAGGTCGAGTGCCTGCTGCCCGCCGACGGTGACCACGACGTCCTCGGGGGAGGCGCCACACGCGGCGTCGATCCCGGAGAGCGCCATCACCTCGCAGATCCGCTCGCGCAGCTCGAGTGTGCCCTGACCGATGCCGTACTGAAGGGTGGTCACGCCGTGCTCGGAGCCGAGCCGGCCGAGCATCTCGCCGACGGCGTCGAGGGGCAGCGCGGCGATGTACGGCATTCCGCCGGCGAGCGAGATGACCTCTGGACGGCTGGCCACCGCGAACAGTGCTCGGATCTCGGAGGCGGTCATCCCGCGTACCCGCCGGGCATACCGGTCGGTGTAGTCGTCGAGTGTCGTGCCGGTCATGACCTCACCTCGATCGCTGCTCGGGTGGCTCCCGCCCCGGGTACCCCATGCGCCGATGACCATGGCGACGGGACACCGATTGTCGATCCTAGTCCGCCAGAACCATGCTGCCGCCCCACCGATACGGATCGACCACATGGCGGACCGTCCTGGCCGTCCCCCGGTGTGGTGAGCATCTGCGCGTCCCCTCCCGGATCGCCGATCGGCGGCGTACGATCGCTCGTCGGAGCAGGATGGCGGCGCTGTCGTTGCATGCCGGTCCTACCACCGAGCCTATTGTGGGGATGCGCCATATGTCGCGACGTCTGGTCAGCCTGACCCTCGACACGTTGGAAGACCTTCCTCGCCCGTGCCGGCAGTGCGTCTACTGGGAGCTTGATCCGGTCTCCGCGGACCGGGCCTGCGCCGCCGGCGATCCGGGCCTGGAGAAGGAGGCGTGGGTCTCCCAGACGCTGCTGGAGTGGGGTTCCTGCGGCAAACTCGCGTACGTCGACGGCATGCCGGCGGGTTTCGTGACGTATGCGCCGCCCGCCTACGTGCCCCGCTCGATGGCGTTCCCGACCTCGCCGGTCTCCGCTGACGCGGCACTGCTGATGACCGCCAACGTGGTCGCCGCGTTCGCCGGTGGCGGGCTGGGCCGGATGCTGGTGCAGGGCGTCGCGCGGGACCTGACCAAGCGGGGGATCAAGGCCATCGAGGCGTTCGGCGACGCCAAGTTCGGCGACGCGGACGACCCCGCGGGCGGCTGCGTGGCACCTGTCGACTTCTTCCTCTCGGTGGGGTTCAAGACCGTACGTCCGCATCCGCGCTTCCCCCGGCTGCGCCTTGAGCTGCGTACCGCGCTGAGCTGGAAGTCCGACGTCGAGTACGCGTTGGAGAAGCTGCTCGGCTCGATGAGCCCGGAGACCCTGCTTCGTCCGGTGCGTCCCGCCCCGGCCAGCCGCTCCACAAACACCTGATCGCCGGATCGGCGGATCAGTCGATCACCGTGCCGGCGGTCACGACGGCCCGCAGTTCGCTGACGTCCAGCGAGCCGGTGGGCACGTCCCGCTCGATCGGGTAGTACATCCGCTGCACCGCCGCCACGATCGCCTCCACCACCCGGTCGCGGAAACGGGGATCGACAAGTTGGGCTCGGTCCGTGGGCGAGGTGAGGTAGCCGACCTCGACCCGGACGGCCGGCATCCGGGTCAGCCGCAGCAGGTCCCAGGTCTTGGCGTGGGTACGGCAGTCCCGGAGCCCGGTGCGGGCGACGATCTCCCGCTGCACCAGCCCGGCGAGGCGTTCACCGGTCGCCGACGTCACGCCGTTGTCGGTGCCGTAGTGGTAGGTGGCGACGCCCTCCGCATCGGGGTTGGCGTGGCCGTCGAGGTGCAGCGAGATGAACACGTCGGCGCCCAGCGAGTTGGCCAGCAGGGCCCGGTCGGTGTCCGGTAGGCACCTGTCGGGCGACGGGCCGCGAGTGAGCTGCACCCGTACCCCGGTCGCGGCAAGTCGCCCCTCCAGCCGGCTGGCCAGGTCATGCACCAGGTCCGCCTCCGTCCAGCGCAGCGAACCGTCGGGCACCACCATCCCGGGGTCGGTGCCCCCGTGCCCGGGGTCGACGACCACCGTCTTGCCGAGCAACGCCGGCCCGGACTGCCGGATCGCGTCGGATTCGCGGAGCCACTGCGGTCGGCCACCGACCACCTTGCGGCCGATCCGCCGCAACGCGTTCATTGTGTGCGGGCCGCAGGACCCGTCGGGGGTGAGGCCGACCTCGCGCTGGAACTGGGCCACCGCGCGGGACGTCCGGATGCCGTAGATGGCGTCCGCGCGGCCCACGTCGTACCCCATCTCCAGCAGCCGCTCCTGCAGTGACCGAACGTCCTCGCCGCTGAGTGGGTCGGGGATCGCGTGGTAGAGGGTGCGGGCGCCGAGCCGCCAGCGGGCAGCGTCCAGGGCGCGCCAGGTCTCCGCCCCGACCCGGCCGTCCACGCTGAGGCCGCGGGACTGCTGGAACGCGCGGACCGCCCGCTCGGTGTCGCTGTCGAATTCGTCGGCGGCCGGTCCTGCGACGGTGAGTAGGTCGAGGCCGGTCAGGATGCTGCGGATCTCCGTGACCGCGGGTCCCCGGTCACCGGATCGGATCGGACGCACGGCACGACCCCCTCTGCACGACACTGGCTGGCCGGGCGGCCCAGGGTTGAGGCTATGCGTTCCGGGGCGGCGAGGTGGCACGGCCGGGAAAAACGTCGACCGGCGCGGCCGGAAAGACAGCGAACCCCGCACCCGACGAGCGGGTACGGGGTTCGGTGGATGTTTCGGCTGGTCAGAGAGCCGACTCGATGAGTCGGACCAGCTCGCCCTTCGGCTTGGCACCGGCGATCGACTGCACCGGCTGGCCGTTCTTGAACACGGTGAGCGTCGGCACCGACATGACCCGGTAGGCGCGGGCGGTCTCCGGGTTCTCGTCGATGTTCAGTTTGACGATGCTGACCCGGTCGCCCATCTCGCCGGCGATCTCCTCGAGCAGCGGCGACACCTTGCGGCAGGGGCCGCACCACTCGGCCCAGAAGTCCACCAGAACCGGCTTGTCGGCCTGCAGCACGTCAGCGACGAAGCTCTTGTCGGTGACCGCCTTGGTATTTCCCACTGTGCCCCTCCTCCGGGATGTGTTCCTTGTTTCAGCTGAGCGTCGCGATGAACCGTTCGGCGTCGAGCGCGGCGGCACAGCCGGTGCCGGCCGCGGTGATCGCCTGACGGTAGGTGTGGTCGACCACGTCGCCGGCAGCGAAGACGCCGGGCACGTTGGTGTGGGTGCCGGGGGCCTGGACCTTCACGTAGCCCTCGTCGTCCAGCTCGACCTGACCACGGAAGAGCTCGCTGCGGGGGTCGTGACCGATGGCCACGAAGACACCTGTCACGTCCAGCACCTTGGTCTCACCGGTGTGCACGTTGCGGACCCGTACGCCGGTGACCTTGCCGTCGTCGCCGAGGATCTCCTCGACGGTGCTGTTCCACTCGACCTTGATCTTCTCGTTGCTCAGCGCCCGGTCGGCCATGATCTTGCTGGCCCGGAACGAGTCGCGCCGGTGGATGATGGTGACCGACTCCGCGAAGCGGGTGAGGAAGGTGGCCTCCTCCATCGCCGAGTCACCGCCACCGACGACCACGATCTGCTGGTTGCGGAAGAAGAAGCCGTCACAGGTGGCGCAGGCGGAGACGCCGTGGCCGAGGAACTCCTGCTCGCCGGGCACGCCCAGCGGACGCCAGGCCGAACCGGTGGAGAGGATGATGGATCGGGCCCGGTAGGCGGTCTCGCCGACCCAGACGGTGCTCACCGCGCCGGAACCGGCGTCGCCGGTGTCCACCAGCTCGACCCGGGTCACGTCGTCGGTGAGGAACTCGGCGCCGAACCGCTCGGCCTGCTTGCGCATGTTGTCCATCAGCTCGGGGCCGAGGATGCCGTCGGCGAAGCCGGGGAAGTTTTCCACCTCGGTGGTGGTCATCAGCGCACCACCGGACTGCACGCCCTCAATGATCAGCGGCTTCAGGTTGGCGCGTGCGGCGTAGACCGCCGCGGTGTAGCCGGCCGGCCCGGAGCCGATGATGATCAGGTTGCGGACCTCGTCCACTGCCGTCTCCCGAATGTGTGTGTTCAGCGTCGGTGAGCGCACCGGTGCTGATCCGAGTTGCCGACGCCTGGATGGGGCCGACAGCTGACTTCCAGAACGTCATCGTACGAACCGGGGATTCCCGAGACGGGCATCTGGTGGGTCAGGTCACGTGGATGGTCATCGTGCCGTTGACCGTGGATTCACCCTACCCGCGCCGAATACCGGCTGTCCGAGCCGGACCCCGGCACTCCGCACTCCGGGCCGCTCACCCAGGCCCAGCGGGCCCCCGTCGTGTCGGTGAAACGGATGATCAGCGCCTGCTCGCCCTGGAAACGCGCGTAGTCGATCACCTCGACCGCCAGTGGGGCGGATCCGTGCTCCGCCGCCACGTCGGCCAGGCAGGTGCTCAGCGCGGCCTCGGTGGTCAGCCGGGCCAACTGGTCCAGCCCGTCGGGCGAAGAGCGTCGCTCCTCCTCGGTGCCCACCCCCGGCTGCGAGCCGGGAGCAGCACCGCTCGCCCGGCCGGGAGACGACGTGGTCTGCCTGTCGGCGCCCGGCGCGTTGCCGAGGGTCTGCGGGGTGTAGTCCGTACCGCTGCGCAGTGTCGGGCTTGTGGTGCGGGCCGCCGCGGGCGCTGCGGCGTCCTCGGGCGCGCTGGCCGGCCGGTCCATGGCGCTGGTGCCGGATTCGTCGCCCGCGCGCATCGACAGCTGGTTGAGGCCCAGCGCGACCGCGACGACTGCCATCGCGGCGGCGGCCATCGGCGCGCCACGGCGTAGCCAACCGCGCCGGCGACCCGGGCCGGTGGACGTCCGGCGACCAGAACCGGCCGGTGCGGGGACGGCTGGCCGCCGACCCGCCCCGCCCTGCGCCGGTACGACAAGCGGTGGCGCGGGGCTGTCGACCTCGTCGGTCGAGGTGTCTCCCACCGTCGGCCCCGCGTCAACGAGCGCGCTGACGAGACGGTCGGCGATCGCCTGCGGCATCTGCGGCGACGGCTCGGCCCAGCGGCCCAGGTCCGCACGGACCTCCGCGAGCGCGGGAGCCAGCAGCGCGTACGCCTCGGCCCAGGCCGGGTCCGTGGACACCAGCCGGGCGACCTCCTCCTGCTGCGGGGTGCCGTCCAACGCCCCGCCGAGGTAGTCAGCGAGGAGGTCGTCGTCGACCTCCCGGAACCCCTCGGTCGTCACGTGTCCTCCTGGTTGGCGTCCCGCCGGTACCGCCCCGACCCCGATCCGACGCCCTCGGCCGGGCCTGGGTTCCCCGGCGTGACGCCCGGCACCTCCCTGGTCGGGCCGGACGCTTCTGAACGGGCCGGCGGCGGCGGGGCGACGGCGGGCCGAAGGTGCCCGAGCAGCACCGCCAGCCGGGCCCGCCCCCGGGCGCACCGGCTCTTCACCGTCCCCTCGGCGACACCGAGGATCCGGGCGACCTCGGCGACCGGGTAGCCCTGCACGTCCACAAGCACCAGCGCGGCACGTTGCTCGAGGGGCAGCGCGGCCAGCGCCTCGCGGACCACCAGCGCGGTGTCGTGGTCCGGTGCGGGTGCGACCGGCTCGATCCCGCCGGTGCCCGAGCCGTCCCCCGCACGGTTGCCGTCCGGCAGCGGCACTGTCGGGTGCGCCTGCCGGCGACGGATCCGATCCAGGCAGGCGTTCACCACGATCCGGTGCAACCAGGTGGTGACGGCGGAGTCACCGCGGAACCGGGCGGCCGCCCGGTGCGCGGAGAGCAGCGCGTCCTGGAGAGCGTCGGCGGCCTCTTCACGGTCACCGAGCGTACGCAGGGCGACCGCCCAGAGCCGGTCGCGGTGCCTGTGGAACAGCTCGGCGAAAGCCTGCCGGTCGCCATCGGCGTGGGCGCGCAGCAGCTCCAGATCCGAAGCGGCGGCGCGCCCGTCCATCACCACGTCCTGCGGATGCGGTGCCACGACGGAGATGCCGAGATCACGACCCCTGGACCGTGATCTCCTGGACGTCGACCTGGAAGCCCCGGTCACTGGCCGGCAACTCGGTGATCCAGAACAGCAGGTACTGGTATTTCGCGTCGGCGTCGAAGCCGTCGAACGCCATCGTGGTGCCGTCGTGGTCCTCGAAGGGCTGCCCGATGGTGGTCTTCGCGGTCTTGTAGTTGGTGATCAGTTGCTTGTCACCGTTGGAGGTCGACGGCGGGTTGACGGTGCCGGTGAGAAGCTGGGCGGAGGCGCCGCGGGCCGAGAGGACCGCCTGCACCGACTTGACGGTGTGCGGCGCGCCGAGATCCAGCCAGATCCCCATGCCCTGCTTCTGGTTGCCGAACTTGGCGGCCGTGTACGTGTCGGTGCCCCAGCCCTTGTCCGGGTCGCCGTCGGTTACCTTGTCGGCGCCGCCCAGCTCATCGCGCTTCTGGCTGTCCGGGTCGATGATCCGAACAGCCTTGACGGGCAGCTTGCGGACTGTGGCGGCGGCCGGAGTGGGACCGCTGGACGGGGCGCTCGACGACGGCGCGGGACCCTGGCCGGTCTGCGGGTCCTTGTCGCCGAGCGTGCTGATCCCGATCAGCAGACCGACCAGGGCTACCGCCAGCAGGCCGGCGATGCCGATGGCGACCTTGCGACCACCGGCGGCGGCCAACGGCGACGGCTCTTCGCCGGTCTCGCCGGCGAACCGCAGCGGGCCGCTGTTGTCGAGGTAGTGCTCCTCTTCGGCTGGCACGTCCAGTCGGGCCAGCTCGGCGGCGAGCACATCGGAGGACGGCGGGGCGATCTCGGTGTCGAGCAGATCCATTGTCAGGTCGTCCAGGTACGCGGGCACACCCGCCCGGACCTGACGTGGTGCCGCGATGCCACCTCCGGCGTCCCGAACGGCGTCCGGGATGGCGGCCCGGCCGTGACCGGCGGTGGCGCCGTGCAGCGGTGCCTCGGCGTGCGGCCACGAGCCGGTCAGCGCGAAGTAGAGGATGCCGCCGACCGCCCGGATGTCGTTCTCCTGGCTGTCGGCGCCGTCGGTGCGCGCGTCGGCCAGGACCACCCGTCCCTCGTCACTGATCATGACGGTGCCGGGGTGGACGTTGCCGTGCACCATGCCGGTGGCGTGCACGGCGGCGAGTGCGCTCGCGACGGCGTTACCGATCGCGGTGGCGCGGGCCGGGTCCAGTGGGCCGTCGGCCGCCAGGTCGCGCAGGGACTGCCCGTCGACCCATTCGCGCACCACGTACGCCCGCTCGGCCTCGTCGATCGCGTCGTAGACGCCGACCAGGTTGGGATGGATGACTCGGCTGGCCGCCACTGCGGCCTGGAGCATCTCGGTGGCGGAGTCGCCACCCGGGTAGCGCAGCACCACCGCGACGGGACGGCGCAGGATGACGTCGACCCCGCGCCAGACCAGCCGACCCGCGCTGTCGTTGTTGATGTGCTCAACCAGCTCGTACCGCTCGGCGAGGACTTCACCGGCCGTGGGAGCACCGAAGGTCATGACCGGAGGAGCGCTTTCGTCCGCCTCCTGACCCTCGCCGACCTGGGTCACCCGTCCTCCCTCGGTGATCGTGTCGATCGATGGACCCGCACTGCTGGGCATGTGGCTTCCCGCTCTGCCGTTGAAGGAACCGGCCGACCGGTGTCGACGCGCAGCGTCGGCCCCTGCCGTACCCGTCGAGAGCGACCTTACCCGGGTTGCCCGTCTCCTCGACATGTCATCTTCCCGCCGTACCCGACGGGCTTCCGGCAGTCGAAGAACTCGTCCGGTTACGACCGTTGTCAGCCACGTTGCTGGCACATGTACTAGCTAATCTACGGCTTCACCGCAAGCGACCGACGCCGGGGCCGGGCTGGGGTGGCGCTACCGCCAACGTGCCTGTTCCCGCCGATCGGCTTGCCACGCTCAGCCGTACGGTTGGTTATCCACAGGACGATGCGGTGGTTGACCGGCGAATCGCTGAGTTATCCACAGCTGTGTCCCCAGCCTGGTGATCCGTTGTCACGTTCCGTGTGTATGTCAACTTTTTGTGACCGACCGCTGCCGGTCAGCGACCGAGGCGGCGACGAACCATCCCGACCACCTCGGTGATCTCGCCGATCCGCAGCACCATCGCCAGACCCAGGTAGCTCCCGCCGATCACTGCTCCACCGACGACGAGTTGGATCGCCGCCTCGATCCAACTCGGCTTGTCGCCGCCCGGCAGAACGGCGATCACCAGCCATCCGATCAGCGCCGCGCCGAGTGCGGCGACCACGACCCGGCCGAGGGTGCGCATGATGCCGCCCAGCCCGATCCGGCCGACCCGGGGCCGCAGCAACCAGGCGGAGGCAACCGCCGCCGCCAGGTACGAGACCGCGTTGCCGATCATCATCCCGGCCGCCGCGAAGTGCGCGGCGAACGCGGCGAAGAGCACGATCTGGACGCCGACCCGCAGCGCCACCACCGGGATGTTGATCAGGGCTGGGGTGCGGGTGTCCGGCAGCGCGTAGAAGGCAAAGGTGAAGAGCTGACTGATCGCGAACGGCACCAGGGCGAGCGCGGCGGCAAGTAGAACGGTGGACGTCGCCGTCGCGTTCTCGGCGCTGAACGCCCCGTACCGGAAGACCACGATCGAGATCGGGGTGGACAGCACGGCGTAGCAGACCGCGATCGGCGCGAGCACCGCTGTCACCATCCGGACACCCCGGGAGAGGTCGGCGGTGACGTCGTGGAACCGCCCGTCCGCCGCCGCCGCTGCCATCCGGGGCATCAGCGCGGTGATGATCGAGACGGCGATGATGCCGTGCGCCATCATCAGCAACAGGAAGACGTTGTTGTAGATCAGGATGCCGGCCTGGTCCGTGCCCGCGGCCCGGGTGAGGAGGTTGACCACCACGAAGAGACCGAGCTGGTTGACGGCCACGTAGCAGAACATCCAGGCGCCGAGCTGGGCCAGCTCGCGCAGCCCCAGCTCACGGAAGTCGAACCGCCACCGCCACCGGAAGCCGACCTTGCGCAACGCCGGCAGCAGCCCGGCGGTCTGCACCGCCACACCGAGCAGGGTGCCGCCACCGACCAGCAGGATCCGGCCGGTGCCCATGTCCGACGGCTGTAGCCCCTTCGCCCCGTAGACCAGGATGTAGAGACCGAAGACGCCGATCACCACCAGGTTGTTGAGGATGGGCGCCCACATCGGCGCGGCGAAGTGGCCCCGGGTGTTCAGCACCGCGGCGATCAGCGCGCTGACGCCGGTGAAGAACAGCATCGGCAGGATCAGCCACGACAGGTGCGTGATCAGGTCGGTGTAGGCCTTGTCCTTGCCACTGGCGTAGATGGCGGTCAGCCAGGACGCCGACGCCACGGCGATCAGGGCCGCCGCGGCCAGCGCCAGCACCGCGAGGGTGAGCAGCCGTTGGGCGTACGCCTCGCCCCGGTCCGCGTCGCTCTTGCGCCGACGGACCAGCACCGGGATGAGCACGCTGGTCAGCACCCCGCCGAGCAGGAACTCGTACACCTGGTTGGGGAGGAAGATGGCGGTCGTGTAGGCGTTGCCGATCAGGTTGCCGAGGGCGGCACCGATCATCAGGTTCCGGATGAAGCCGGTGCCCCGGCTGACCAGACTGCCCACCGCCATGACCGCGCTGTTGGCGGCGGCGCTGGTTTCGCCGACGACCTCGGGCGGGGGCGCCGTAGCCTCCACCCCGGGCTGGTTCAGCGGCTCCGCGGAGATGAAGATCGCCCCGTCAGCCGGCGGCACGTTACCGTCCGGCGTGGCGTTGGCGCTGCGGTAGAGCCCGCCGCTCATCTCCAGCCTCCCAGGGGGGTACGTCGAGCCGGACACCGACCCGCACGCCACAGACCATAGTCAACCCCCACCCGTTACCCCGCGCCCGGCGGATCGGATCACACCCCGGCCCGATAAGCTGGCGATCCCATGTCCGACGCCTCCGCTCCCCACGCCGCCGACCGCCGCGAACTCACCGCCGCGCAGCGCAACGCCGTCGCCGAACTGCTCCGGGTCTCCCCGGTCGCCGACGAGTTGGGCCGCCGGTTCGTTCGCGCCGGTCACGAGTTGCACCTGGTGGGCGGTTCGGTGCGGGATGCCCTGCTCGGGCGACTCGGTGACGACCTCGACTTCTGCACCGACGCGCACCCCGACGAGACGCTGCGGATCCTCAAGGGCTGGGCCGAGTCGATCTGGGAGACCGGTCGCGAGTTCGGCACCATCGGCGCGCAGCGCGACGGCCTCCGGCTGGAGATCACCACCTTCCGTGCCGAGTCGTACGACCAGGTCAGCCGCAATCCGGTGGTGGTGTACGGCACCAGCCTCGACGAGGACCTCAAGCGGCGCGACTTCACGATCAACGCGATGGCGGTCAGCGTGCCGGAGCACCGGTTCACCGACCCGCACGGCGGCCTGGACGACATCTCGGCCCAGGTGATCCGGACTCCGAGCACCCCGGCTGAGTCGTTCGGCGACGACCCGTTGCGGATGCTGCGGGCCGCCCGGTTCGCCGCCCAGTTGCGCTTCGCCGTGCACCCGGACGTGCACCGGGCGATGAGTGAGCTGGCCGCCGACCTGGACCGGATCACCGCCGAGCGGATCCGGGACGAGTTCACCAAGCTGCTCTGCGGCGCGGACCCGATCACCGGGCTGCGGCTGCTTGTCGACACCGGCCTGGCCGAGCGGTTTCTGCCGGAGCTGACCGGTCTGAAGCTGGAGATCGACGAGCACGCCCAGCACAAGGACGTCTACGAGCACACCCTGACGGTCGTCGAGAACGCGGTCTCCTACGAGGAGGAGGGCTGCGACTTCATCCTGCGGATGGCCGCCCTCCTGCACGATGCGGGCAAGCCGGCGACGAAGGCGGTCGGGCCAGACGGTCGGGTCAGCTTCCACCACCACGAGGTGGTCGGCGCTCGGCTGACCAAGGCCCGGATGAAGGCCATGCGTTACCCGAAGGACGTCATCGCGAAGGTGACCGCGCTGGTCGCGCTGCACCTGCGCTTCTACGGGTACGGGCGGGGTGAGTGGACCGACTCGGCGGTGCGTCGCTACGTCGCCGATGCCGGTGACCTGCTGCCCCGGCTGCACAAGCTGACCCGCTCGGACTGCACGACCCGTAACCGGCGAAAGGCCGCCCAGCTCGCGGCGGACTACGACGCGCTGGAGGAGCGGATCACCCGGATCGCGGCCGAGGAGGACCTGGCCCGCGTCCGTCCCGACCTGGACGGTAACGCGATCATGGAGCTGCTCGGCGTACCGCCGGGGCCGGTCGTCGGGCGCGCCTGGAAGCACCTCAAGGAGCAGCGCCTCGAACACGGCCCGCTGGACCGCGACGCCGCCGAGGTGGAGCTGCTGCGCTGGGCCCGCGCCGAGGGCCTGATCACCTAGCGCCGCCGCCCGCGCGCCGCCCCCGAACCGGGAGCGGCGCACGTCGGCGTACGGCGTCAGCGGGTCTCGACCGCGGTCCCGTCCACGGCCGGGGTGCCCCTGCCGGCGGAGGTGCCGTTGCCGGCCGGCGTCGACGCCGAGCCGAGCCGAGCCAGCAGACCGGCCAGGTCGATCCCGGTCAGATCGCTGCCGAGCTGAAGCCCCTGGGCCACGTTGCCGGCCACCGACTTCGTCAGCGACGACGCGCCGTCGGTGGAGATGACTGTCATCTTGTCGATCGCCCCGATCGGCGCGCTGGCCGCCTCCACCACCTGCGGCAGCACCTTGACCAGCAGATCCAGCACCGCAGCCTCCCCGTACGCGGCGAACGCCTCGGCCTTGCGCGCCATCGCGTCGGCCTCGGCCTCACCCTTGGCCAGGATGGCCGCCGCCTCGGCCTGACCCTCCCGCTCCACAGCCTCGGCGATCGCGGAACGGCGGCGCTGCTCGGCCTCACCTTCCTTGGCGCCCTCGATCGCGTTCGCCTCGGCGAGCGCGGCACGCCGGGCCCGCTCGCCCTCACCGGTGAGCCGCGCCTGCTCGGCGGATGCCTGCGCGGCGGCGATTACCGACTGCCGCTGCGCGTCCGCGTGCAGCACCGCCGCGGCGCGGGACGCCTCGGCCTCCTGCTCCACCTTGTACCGGGCCGCGTCGGCGGGCTTGCGCACCTCGGTGTCCAGTTGGCGTTGCTTGAGTTCGGCGTTGCGCTCGGCGACCTTCTGCTGCTCGGAAAGGATCGCCTGGTCCCGCTCCGCCTGGGCGAGCGGCCCGGCGGCGGCGGACTTCGCCTTCGCCGCGTCGATCTCGGCCTGGATGCCGGCCTGCTTGAGGGACAGGTTGCGATTGGCCTCCGCGATGGCCTCCTCGGCGAGCAGCCGTTCCTGCTCCGCCTGCTGCCGGGCGCGCGCCTCGGCGATGGCCGCGTCCTTGAGCACCCGGGCGGCCTCGGGCCGGCCCAGGTCCTGCAGGTAGGAGCCTTCGGCGAGGATGTCCTGGAGCTGGAAGGTGTCAAGCACCAGACCCTGGTTGGTCATCGAGTGCTCGGCCTCCTCGGCGACCGCGCTGGCGAACGCCGCCCGGTCCCGGATGACCTCCTCGACGGTGAGCCGGCCGACGATCGAACGCAGCGCGCCGGCCAGCACCTCCCGGGTGAAGTTGTCGATCTCGTCCTGTTGGTGCAGGAACCGCTGGGCGGCGGCCCGGATCGCGTCCTCGGTGCCGCCGACCTTGACGATCGCCACGCCGTGCAGATCGGCGCGGATGCCCTGCTTGCTCACCGCGCCCCGGATGCCGACGTCGATCCGTCGGCTGGACAGGTCGAGCGACTGGAGCTTCTGCACCACCGGCAGCACGAAGACCGAGGCGCCCAGCACGACCTTCTGCCCGGAGTTGTCGGTCGACCGGCCGCCGTCGGCGGTCTGCGTGGTGCGGCCCTTGCGGCCGGTGACGATGAACGCCTCGTTCGGCCCGGCCACCTTGATCCGGGAGAGCACGAAGAGCACCAGGATGAGCGCGAGGAGCACCGCGCCACCGATGGCGATGAGCAGGGCCATATAGGGAGTCCCGTCTACGAGGAGGAGATCAGTAAATCTCGACGTGCACGCTGGTCTCGCTGAGCGCCTGCACGACGAAGACCTGGGCGCCGAGCGGTATCGGCTGGTCCGCGCGGGCGCTGAGCTTTACCGGTTGGCCGGCGAGGCGTACCCGGACCTCGCCGTACCCGTCGGCCGGCACCGGGGTGACGACCAGGCCGAGCGCGCCGACCAGGTCGTCGCGGGTGGGGGTGGGATCGGTGCGCATGTTCCGGGCCGCGCGGCTCAGCCGGGACGCCAACCACCCGGTCGGCACGGCCGCGAGCACGCCGCCGGCCGCCGCACCGACGATCATGCCGGGGGTACGCGCTCCGAGCAGTTCGTTGACGATGGCCCCACCGAACCCGAACGCCCCGGCGAAGCCGGCAACCGTCTCGACCGAGATCGGACCGTCCACGTCGACATGCCCGAACTGGAACAGCTCGGTGCCGAGCAGCGCGAGCGCGAGCACCCCGATGCCCGCCCCGCCGATGATCAGAAAGATGAGCGTCCCCGTTGCCACGACCTGCACGGTATCGACGCCCCGCAACGCGGACCACCTCCGATCGACGGGGTCCGTTCGGTGTCACCCGCATCGGGGAGAATGGGGCGATGCGCTGGACCGTGCTCGACTCACCGATCGGCGAGTTCTCCGTCGCCACCGATGGCGCGAGCGTCTGCGGCACCCATTTCGGCCGGGTCGAGGCAGCCACCGAGGAGCCCGATGACGTGCTGTCCCGGCAGGTCGTCGCCGAGCTGCGGGCCTACTTCGCCGGCGAGCTGACCGCGTTCACCGTTCCGGTGTCGATGCCGCGCGGCTCGGACTTCGAGCGGGCCGTGTGGCGGGAGATGACGCGCATTCCGTACGGCGAGACGCTGACGTACGGCGAGGTGGCACGCCGCGTCGGCGATGCCGGGGCGGCTCGGGCGGTGGGCGTGGCCTGCAACCGCAACCCGGTGCCGGTGATCGTGCCGTGTCACCGGATCGTCGGCGCGGGCGGCAAGCTGGTCGGCTTCGGTGGGGGCCTGCCGCGCAAGGTCAAGCTGTTGGAGCTGGAGGCCGCTGTCGCACTGCGCCACGCCTGGTCCTGACCGCTCGCGGTCGGCCCGCGCGATCGGAACGAATCCTGACTATCAGCCGACCGGTCGATGTGAAGCTGTCGTCGCAACGGTCATGATCGAGCGTCATTTCCACTTTCGCGGGGGTACCCATGACCGAAAATCAGGACAAGACCGTCGGCCGCCGTCAGCTGTTGCGCCGCGCGGGCACCGTGGCCGCCGGCGTGGCCGGCACCACAGTGGTCGGTGCGGCAGTCGCCGGCCAGGCACAGGCCGACCCGGGCCAGCCGGTGATCCAGGCCGCCAGCAACTTCGTCACCGGCGGTGGCACCACCGCGCTGGTCAACCCGGCGAACGGGCCGACCCTGCGGTTGGCGAACACGAACGTCACGGTGGCCCGCGACATCGAGTTCGCCGGCCCGCCGCTCATGCTGATTCCCAGCGGTGAGCTGCTGAGCGAACAAGCGCCGGTCGGCTCGATGGGCGTGGACAAGTACGGCAACTTCCAGGTGGTCTCCGTCCAGAGCGGCAGCACCTCGCTGACCGACTACGTGCACACCACCGGCAACTCGAACCAGATCGTGCCGATCGTGCCGCAGCGGATCATCGACACCCGGGAGGCGGCCCTGCGCACCCGGATCTACAACGCCTCGGCGACCACCCTGGACTCGTCGGGTCGCCTGAAGGGCGGCCAGACGATCCACGTCCGGCTGGATGACTTCGTCCACTACGGTGACGCGCTCTTCGGCATCGTCACCGCGACGACAGCGGTCAACGCGGGCTTCCTGCAGATCTTCCCGTACGGCACCCCGCGTCCGGCGAACTTCGCCTCGCTGAACTACGTGGCCAACCAGGTCAACTCGAACGCGTTCATGTCGGGCATCGGCTGGGAAGAAGACTTCATCTCGATCTACGCACTCCAGACCACGCACGTCGTCCTCGACGCCACGGCGTTCGTGATCGGCTACGGCGAGGTCGACCCCGCGATCCTGCCGTTCTCGGTAAACGCGGCGGCGCGCGGAGCCGAGTCGCTGGCCGATCGCAAGGCGAAGCGGGCGGCCAAGGCCAAGCAGAGCACGCCGAGCTGGAAGTAGCTCGAGCGCCGCACCAGACGGCGAGGCACCACATGCGGCGAGGGCCGGGTCCCAACGGACCCGGCCCTCGGCCGTACCTGCTGCTCAGCGGGTCAGCGCTCGACCTCACCGGCGATGAACTCCTCGACGGCCTGGTGGGCGTCGTGGTCGGCGTACTGCACCGGCGGGGACTTCATGAAGTACGACGAGGCCGACAGGATCGGGCCGCCGATCTTCCGGTCCAGCGCGATCTTCGCAGCCCGGACCGCGTCGATGATGACGCCAGCCGAGTTCGGCGAGTCCCACACCTCGAGCTTGAGCTCGGCCATCAGCGGGGTGTCACCGAACGAGCGGCCCTCCAGCCGGATGTACGCCCACTTGCGGTCGTCCAGCCACGGCACGTGGTCCGACGGGCCGATGTGCACGTCGCTCTTGCTCATCTCGTGCGGGATCTGCGAGGTGACCGACTGGGTCTTCGAGATCTTCTTCGAGACCAGCCGCTTGCGCTCCAGCATGTTCATGAAGTCCATGTTGCCGCCGAAGTTGAGCTGGTACGTGCGCAGCAGCTCGACGCCGCGGTCCTCGAAGAGCTTCGCCAGGGCGCGGTGCACGATGGTGGCGCCGACCTGGCTCTTGATGTCGTCACCGACGATCGGCAGGCCCGCGTCGGTGAACTTCTGGGCCCACTCCGGGTCGGAGGCGATGAAGACCGGCAGGGCGTTGACGAACGCGCAGCCGGCGTCGATCGCCGCCAGGGCGTAGAACTTGGCGGCCTGCTCGGAGCCGACCGGGAGGTAGCAGACGACGACGTCGACCTGCGCGTCGCGCAGCGCCTGCGCCACGTCGACGGGGGTGGCGTCGGACTCCTCGACGATCTCGCGGTAGTACTGGCCTAAACCGTCGAACGTCGGACCGCGCTGCACGCTGACACCGGTCGGCGGCACGTCACAGAGCTTGATGGTGTTGTTCTCGCTGGCGACGATCGCCTCCGCGAGGTCCATGCCCACCTTCTTGGCGTCCACGTCGAACGCCGCGACGAACTCCACGGAGTTGACGTGGTAGTCGCCGAAGGTGACGTGCATGAGACCCGGGACGCGGTCGTTCGGGTTGGCGTTGCGGTAGTACTCGACGCCCTGAACAAGGGACGAGGCGCAGTTACCCACACCGACGATGGCGACGCGGACGGAGCCCATAGCGTCTGCCTCCTTCTTTTCTGTCAAGGCCGCTCATTCCTGGTCTCTCCAGGCGGAGGCGGGCTGTTGTCTTCTCGTCGGCCACCGGCCGTCCCGGTGTCCGGGACCGTCGGGGCTCGGCCGGAGCGCTCGTTGGCGATGAGCTCCTCCAGCCAGCGGACCTCGCGCTCACAGGCGTCAAGGCCGTGGCGCTGTAATTCCAAGGTGTAAGCGTCGAGGCGCTCGGCTGCCCGGCCCAGCACGTCACGAAGCCCTTCGCGACGCTCCTCGATCTTGCGGCGGCGACCCTCCAGAATGCGCAGTCGGGTCGCCTGGTCGGTTCGGGCGAAGAACGCGAAGTGCACCCCGAAGCCCGTGTCGTCGTACGTCTCGGGCCCGGCCTGTGCGATCAGCTGGGCAAAGCGTTCCTTGCCGTCCGCTGTGATTTTGTAGACCACCCGACCTCGTCGGCTGGTCAGCGCGGGAACCACCTCGGCAGTGGCGGGTGTCTCAGCAGCTTCGGTGATCCAACCCGCCGCCTGCAGCCTGCGTAGGGTCGGGTAGAGCGAGCCGTAGCTGATCGCCGCCCGGATCGCGCCGAGTTTGGCGGTCAGCTCCTTGCGCAGCTCGTAGCCATGCATCGGAGACTCCTGCAGGAGGCCGAGGATGGCGAACTCGAGCACTGGCCACCCTCTCTTTTCCCTCCGGCGTGGAGCGGTAACCGCCACGATGTATCGGACCGATACATCGCACGTTAGCGGGTTGCGCCGGCCAGGGCAAACCCCCTATCCGAGACGCTGTCGTCACGGATCGTGAGCATGGTCGCCTGCTCGGGCCGGACCGCGTACCCTTCTCCGCATGCGTACGCAGCGCCAGGTCGTCGACTACTCGCTTCAGAAGCGAGCAGTGCTGCGTGAGCTCCTGGCCGGCCGGGTCGGCACGTACGACGTCTGCGACGCGTCGCCGTACCTGAAGAACGCCGCCCGGTTCCACGGAGAGCCGACCGACCGGCGCTGCCCGATCTGCCGCAGTGAAAACCTGACCCTCGTCCACTACATTTACGGCGACGAGCTCAAGCAGTCCGCCGGACAGGCGCGGACACTGACCGAGCTGCCCGTGCTGGCGATGACGCTGCGTGAGTTCCAGGTCTTCGTGGTGGAGGTGTGCCTCGGCTGTGACTGGAACCATCTCATCGAGCAGTACCTGCTCGGCCGGGACGGTCTGACCGGCGACAGCGACGGCACCGGCGAGCAGGATGTGGTGGCCGCCGAAGGTGCGGGTCGGCGGAGGCGAGAGGCGCAACGGTGATCACAGCTGGTTGGACCGGCCCCGGGGCCATCGACGAAACCCGGGACGGACGACCGCTCGTTGGTCCGATTGGCCCGATTGATACGGCATTGACCACGGTGCAGCGGCACCCCCGTGCCGCTGTCCCAGGTGAAGCAACTCACGGCAACCCGGTGGCGGCGCAGTCGCGCCCCACCGCGACCGGCAGGGTGTGAGGAATGAACTCGTACGGCGATCCCAGTTCTGCGCGCGGACGGGCCCAGTACTCGGGCCCGGCGGGCGACCCCGGGGCGGGCGCGGACGACGCGTACCGCCGGCCCGGCGGTGACTCCGGCGGAAATGGCTGGTCGGCCTCGGAGGGCGGAGCGGCGACCCCGGGCCGCGCCTCGGTGACGCCGCGGGCCGCCGGTGGTCGGGCCACGGTGGGCGGATCGGCCTCGGTGCCGCCGCGTGGTGGCGCGGCGGCCGGATCCGCCTCGGTGGGCTCGGCGGCCCCGGGCCGAACAGGACGCGCCTCCGTGCCGGTGTCGCCGGCACCCGGAGTGGCTGCCGGCCGCGCCGGCGCCGGGCGGGCCTCGGTGCCAGTGTCCCCGGCACCCGGCGCACCGGCAGGTCGGGCCGTGGTCGGCGCCGCCTCGGCGGGTCGAGCCAGCGTCGGCTCCGCGTCGGTGGGTGGCCGGGCCGCGGTCGCCCGAGCGAGCGTCTCTCCGGTCTCCGGTGGCCCGGGTGGGCCGGGTGGACCCAACGGTCCCGGCGGGCCCAACGGCCCGGGCCGAGGTGGTCGTGGTGCGGGCGGCGCGGGTGCGGCACGTTCGAAGAAGCGCAAGCGGATGAACCTGCTGATCGCCGGGGTCGCGGTGTTCATCATGCTGGCCGGTGTCGGCGTGGTCGGGTTCACCTACTACTCGACGAACGTGGTCATGCCCAACGAGCTGCCACTGCCGCTGTCCACCACCGTGTACGCCAAGGACGGCAAGACCCAGTTGGCCAAGCTGGGCAGCGAGAACCGCACCTTCGTCACCATCAGCCAGATCCCGGAGCATGTGCAGCACGCGGTGGCGGCAGCCGAGGACCGCAACTTCTACCGGCACTCGGGCGTCGACTACAAGGGCATCGTCCGGGCCGGATGGAACAACATCTCCGGTGGCGACAAGCAGGGTGCCTCGACGATCACCCAGCAGTACGCCCGCAACGCGTTCGAGAACCTCCAGGACGACACGTACGGCCGGAAGGTGAAGGAGGCCATCCTCGCCTCCAAGCTGAACGAGAAGTACGACAAGCCGGAGATCATGCAGCACTACCTCAACGTCATCTACTTCGGACGCGGTGCCTACGGCATCGAGGCCGCGGCACAGACGTACTTCGGCAAGGCGGCGAAGGACCTGACCGTGGGCGAGGGTGCGGTGCTCGCGGCGGTCATCAAGCAGCCGCAGGCGAGCGACACCCACAAGGGGTTCGACCCCGCCGTCAACCTGCCGGACGCCAAGTCGCGGTGGGACTACGTGATCGGCGGCATGAAGAAGGAAGGCTGGTTGGACGCTGCCGGCCAGCCCGCGTCGCCGACCGCGTACCCCAAGGTGCTGCCGCCGAAGAAGGGGAACGGGTTCGGTGTCGACAGCCCACGGGGCAACGTCATCAACTACGTCCGCCAGGAGATGGACACGATGGGCCTCTGCTCCGACTCCGGAGCGGAGGGCAAGACGAGCTGCGTGGACGCGCTGCGCGACGGCGGCTACCGGATCACCACCACCATCGACCCGAAGCTGCAGACCGCCGCCGAGAACACGGCGATGCAGTCGAAGAAGGGTTCGTTGCTCAACGAGCAGCCGAAGAACCTGATGGCTGCGGTGGTCTCGATCGACCCGTCGAAGGGTCGGGTGCTCGCCTACTATGGCGGTGACAGCGGCGCCGACTTCGACTACGCCGGCATGAACACCGACAAGAACGGCGACCTGACCGGTGGCCACCAGCCGGGATCGTCGATGAAGGTGTACACCCTGGCCGCCGCCATCGAGGCGGGCATCTCGGTCAAGTCGCACTGGGACCCGACGCCGTACAAGCCCGAGGGCTCCGCTGTCGCGATCGGCAACGCCGGCCGTACCAACCTCAAGTGCGGCAAGTACTGCACCCTCGAAGAGTCGACGGTCCAGTCGTACAACGTGCCCTTCTACTGGGTCGCCGACACGATCGGCGCCGCCAAGGTGGTCGACATGGCCCGGAAGGCCGGCGTGACCACCATGTGGGGCGTCGACCCGCCGCAGGCCTTCGACCTGTCGAAGAAGGGGCCGAACCCGTTCGACAACTACACCGCCTTCGGCAAGTACCCGATCACGGTGTTCGACCACGCCAACGCCATGGCCACCTTCGCCAACGACGGCAAGTACATCAAGGCCCACTTCGTGTTCAAGGTCGAGCAGCAGGACAAGGACACCGGCAAGTGGAAGGTCGTCGGCAGCGAGCGCATCAAGTCGGAGCAGCGGATCCCCAAGAAGATCACCGATGAGGTCACCGGTGTCCTGAAGCAGATCCCGCGCCCCAACGACATCTCGCTGGAGGACGGCCGGCAGGCCGCCGCCAAGACCGGCACCTGGGAGTACGACAAGGACGACAACTCGCACGCCTGGACGGTCGGCTACACCCCGCAGAACGCCACAGCGGTGTGGGTGGGCAGCCGCGATCCGAAGAAGCCGGAGATCCGGCTCGCCAACGGCGACGACATCGGTGGTTCGAAGCTCCCCGGCCCGATCTGGGAGAAGTTCATGAACACCGCCCTGAAGGGCCTGGAGGAGATCCCCCTGCCCACCATCACCGGCGAGGGTGACGTCACGAAGGGCAACGGCAAGGAGCCGCCGCCCACGACTCCGGGCCTGCCGGGCCAACCGGGCTGCGACCCGCTGACCGACCCGTTCTGCACGGTCGCCGGCGGCAACCCCGGAGGGAACCCGGGCGGTAATCCTGGTGGTAACCCGGGCGGTAATCCCGGTGGGCCCGGTGGGCCCGGCGGGCCAGGCGGACCCGGTGGCGGCGGCGGTGGACTGCTGCCCGGCGTACCGCCGAACCGGGACTGATCCGCAGCTCCGCACGACGCCGCCGCCGGCCGGACGACCTGTTCGGCCGGCGGCGGCGTTTCCGTACCCAGATCTCTCCGCGTCGGGACGGGACGGGTACCCCCGTCATACGGCAGGATGCCTTCTCATGAGCACCCAGTCGACGCCCGGCATCGACGACGCCGGAACCACCGACCACCCGTCCCGATCCGACGGGTTCGTCCGCGGCCTCTCCGGCGCGATCGGCGGCCCACTGGGCGACCACGCGACGGCGCTGGACCGGCCGGCCGGCCAGGAGCGGCGCTTCTGGACCGCGGTCCGGATCGTGCTGGCCCTGGCCTGCCTCACTCTCGCGCTGCACTGGGTGCAGAAGTCGCCCTGCCAGGACGGCGCCTGGCAGAACAACGTCCAGTACAACAGGTTCTGCTACACCGACGTTCTCGCCCTGTACTACGCCGAGGGGCTCAACGAGGGCAAGGTGCCCTACCGCGACCACCCGGTCGAATACCCGGTGCTGACCGGCTACTTCATGGGCGCGCTGGGCCTGCCGGTGCACGCCGTCGGTGACGGCGACCCGAGCATCAACCAGGGCCAGTGGTTCTACAACCTCAACGCGCTGGTGCTGGGCGCGCTCGCGGTGGCCACTGTGGCGGTGATCCTGGCACTGCGCCGCCGACGACCCTGGGACGCCGCGTTGTTCGCACTCGCCCCGGCGCTGGTGCTCACCGCCACCGTCAACTGGGACCTGCTGGCCATCGGGCTGGCCGCCTTCGGTCTGCTGGCCTGGGCCCGAAAGAGACCGGCGGTCGCCGGCGTGCTGCTCGGGCTGGCCGGCGCGGCGAAACTGTGGCCGTTGTTCCTGCTCGGGCCGATCCTCGTGCTCGGACTGCGGGCCAACCGGGTCCGCCCGGCGCTCACCGCCGTCGGTACGGCGATCGCCGCCGTGGTACTTGTGAACCTGCCCGCCGCACGGGCCTACCCGGACAACTGGAACCGGTTCTTCGAGCTGAACACCACCCGGCCGATCGACTGGGGCACGCTCTGGTACATCGGGCGCTACCTGGACGGCAAGGTCGGCAACGACCCCGGCCAGCTCGGCCCGTTCGAGTGGCTGAACGCCAACATCCCCACCCTCAACACCCTCTCGTACGCACTGTTCGGGCTGGCCTGCCTCGGGGTGGCCGTGCTGGCGCTGCGGGCACCGCGCCGACCGCGGCTGGGTCAGCTCGCCTTCCTGGTGGTCGCGGCGTTCCTCATCTTCAGCAAGGTCTGGTCGCAGCAGTTCGTGCTGTGGCTCCTGCCGCTTGTGGTGCTGGCTCGGCCGAAGTGGGGGGCCTTCCTCGCCTGGCAGATCGCCGAGGTCTGCTACTTCGTCGCCTTCTACGGTGAGCTGCTCGGCGCGGCGACCAGCCGCCCGGTCTTCCCGGAGGGGGTGTTCGTGCTGGCCTCGACGTTGCGGCTGACCACCGTTGTGGTGCTCTGCGTGCTGGTCATCCGGGAGATCCTGCACCCCGAGCGGGACGCGGTGCGGGCCACCTACCCGGACGACCCGGACGGCGGCGTGCTCGACGGCGCACCAGATGCGCCGTGGCTGGACCGCTGGCGCCGCCGAGCGACGACGAACGAACCGGAACCCGAGCCGGCCCCCACCGGGTGATCCCGCAAACCCGCGTCAGAGCCGGTAGACGACGGCGTCCCCGACTTCCTGACGGGTGATGCCGAGCGACTCGACAGGCGCGTCGATGGTGATCTCCCACGGCGTGCCGGGCACCTTGGCGCGTAGCAGCACCACCGTCCGGACGCCGAGCGTGCGCAGGTAGTCGACGCTTGTCTGGTTGGGGAACGACTGGCTCACCCGACGGACGTCGTCAAGTTGACGGGGGGTGAAGCCACTGCCGCCGTTGACCACATCGGGGAACCCGCTGGTCGACCAGAGCATCACGTGCTGGTCCAGGTTCTGGCTGCTCGGCAGCACCAGCAGGGGCCCCTCGGCCGCGCGCAGCGCCGCCGGCTGGGTCGGCACCACCGGGTGCGGGGTGCTGTTCAGGCCCTCGACGGTCACCAGCAGCAGCGGCAGCAGCGTGGCCATCCGCAGCCACGGACCCGGCCACGACGGGATCCGCTGCGCGGTCAGCTCGCGGACCCGGTCGGTGAGCGCGGTGACCGCTCCCGCCGCGAGCAGGCCCAGCAACAACGTGGTCCACAGCATCAACCGACCCGGGGTACGCAGCGCGCTCCAGCCCGGCACGTGCTCGAAGAGCGGCACGTAGGTGAAGGTGCCGTCGAAGAAACGGGTGCCCATCGCGAAGGCCATCGTCACCAGCACCCCGGCGAGCAGCAGCAGTCGGTGCCGCAGCCGCCAGACCGAGAAGAACAGCCCACCCAGGGCGAGCGCGTAGAGCACGAAGCCCGGCAACAGGGTCATCTCCGGATGCCACGGCAGCGCCGCACGGGCACCCTCGTGCAGCCCACCCCAGATCCACGACTCCGCGGGCGCCGTCACGAAACCCGACGCCGGCGGCGAGAAGATGCTGACGTCGTCGATGGTGCGCTCGGCGTACGGGTGCAGCTCGGTGACCCGGAAGAACGGGAACGCCATCAGCAGACCCACACCGGCGAACAGCACCCCACCGAGCACGTTGGCGACGAACAACCGGCGACCGAAGGGCACGGCCTGGCGGGTGCGCAGCCGCCGCACGTAGAAGAGGACGACGGCGACCAGCACCGCGCCGCCCAGGAAGTACGCGAACGGCAGCCCGATGCCGAAGCCGAGGCTGAGCTGCCAGGCCGCCACCAGCCACCCGCCGTAGACCCAACCGTCGTGTCGCTGCTCGGGTCGGTAACCGTGCCGCAGTGACCAACCGTGCCCGCGCGCCAACATCGCCAGCGCCAGCGGGATCCCGCCGTTGGAGAGCACGTGCAGGTGCCCGGCCTGGGACAGCAACCACGGCGCGTAGGTGTAGGCGACACCGGCGACGGCGGCACCGATCCGGCCGGCGCCGAGCTGTCGAGCCAGGGCGTACGCGCCGAACGTGGCGAGCGCGTGCGCCAGCACGAACATGATGTTGTAACGCAGGATCGCGTCCTCGGGGCCGCTGCCGAGCATCCCCGCCGGGGCGTACCCGAGCAGTGTGTCGGAGAACGCGAAGCTCCACAGCTCGGGGAAAAACGTGTTGGACTGCCACAGGTGCGCCGGGTCGGTCAGCAGGATGTGCCCCGACCAGGCCATCTGCCAGGCCTGGAGGCTCGGATCCCAGTAGTCCTGCGGGAGTGTGTAGCGCGGGTAGCGCAGCGTCGGCCAGGTCATCAGCACGGCCAGTGCCAGCGCGCCGAGGGCGGCCAGGGTCCACTCGTGGATCAGGAATCGGCCGACGGCCCGGCCGGCCCGGCTGAAGATGGACGGCTTCGGCTCCGGCGCGGAAGCGAACGCCTCCCAACGATCCGGGTCAGCCGGCTTCGTCTCGCCATCGGTCTGCGTCTGACCGTTGGCCTGGCCCGCCTTCTCGCCCGTGGCCGTGCCACCTCTCTCGGCCGCATCGTCCTTGGTGTCGCCGTCCTTGACCGGGTCACCGACCTTGGTCGCGTTCGCCTTGGTGGCGTCGACCTTGGTCGCGTTCGCCTTGGTGTTGGCGCCCTTGGTGGTGCCGGCCTTGGTGGTGCCCGCCTTGGTGGTGCCGGCCTTGGCCGCCTCGTCGTCCTTGGCAGCGTTGTCCTTCGTGCCGTCCTCGGTGGTGGTTGCGCCCCTGGCCCACCAGCGCCGTGCTCGACCACGCCCCCGTTCACGCCAGCCGCGGGCTGAGTCGCTGTCCGCTGTCGCGTTGCCGTCCTCGGTCGCATCGTTCTTCGCGGGGCCAGGCTCGTTGTCGCTGGTCGCGGCGCTGGCACCCGTGGGTCTGCCGTTCGCGGCGTCCCCTGACGTCGTACCGTCGGCCAAGCGCGGGCGGTGCGCGGCGCTCTCCGCGGCGGGCGCGTCGTCGGGGACGGTGTCGGAGGCGCGGGCCGGCCGGGCCGGGGTGCCCGTTGCGGACGCGGTGGCGGGGCGGATCTCGGCGTCCGGGCCGGCGGGGGCGGGCCGGGCCTTACCGGTCCCGGGTTGTCCGGTCGTCATGCTGGCCGGCTCTCCGTCCCGAGCTGCTCACGGAGGAAGTCGATGTCGGCGGCCTGACCGGCCACACCTCCCGGTGTCTCGACGACCACCGGCGCTCCGGCCGCCCGGATCACCGCCACCACCAGTTCCGGGTCGATCGTTCCGCCGCCCAGGTTGTCGTGCCGGTCCTGCCCGGAGTTGAACGCGCCCTTGGAGTTGTTGGCGTGGATCAGGTCGATCCGTCCGGTGATCGCCTTGACCCGGTCGACGAGCCCGAGCAGCTCCTCGCCGCCCGCGTACGCGTGGCAGGTGTCCAGGCAGAAGCCGACCTCGTGGTCGCCGATGGCGTCCCAGAGTCGGGCGAGCGCGTCCAGTCGTCGGGCACAGGCGTTGTCGCCCCCGGCGGTGTTCTCGATCAGGACCGGCACGCCGAAGCCGCCGGAGTCGGCGGCGTACGCGAAGGTCTTGCGCCAGTTGTCGAAGCCCACGGCCAGGTCGTCCCCGGCGTTGACGTGCCCGCCGTGGACGATCAGGCCCTTGGCGCCGATGGCGGCGGCGGCGTTTGCGTGCCCGAGCAGCAGTTTCCGGCTCGGAATCCGGATGCGGTTGTTGAGGGTCGCCACGTTGATGACGTACGGCGCGTGCACGTAGAGGTCGACCTCGGCCGCGCGCAGCCGCTCGGCGTCTTCCCGAGGCTTGGGCGCCTTCCATCCCTGGGGGTCGGAGAGGAAGAACTGCACGGTGTCGGCGGACCGGGCGGCCGCCTCCGCCAGCGGGTCGGTCGAGTCGACGTGGGCTCCGATACGCATGCGAGCGAGCCTACGTCGCGACCCTGACCGCCGCCGCGACGGTCGGGGCGATGTCGCGCGCCGTTCACGTCACCGCTCGGACCGACGGTCGTTGATGGATTGAACCGGCGACCACTGCCCGGCCAGCCGGCGGTGCGAGCGCCGCGTACGGCGACCCGGGTCGACGGCCGACAGCGAGGTTGCCTCCGCCACGCGGCCCGGCGCGGCGGGGGTGACCCCTTCCGTCAAGCGGATTCCGACCGACGAAGAATCTCGGAAATTTGTGCTTTTTCCTCCGACAAGGTACGAGTGCTGTTGTATCGTCAGATAACAACACGATAAAGCTCCGCGGGGCGTCTCCAGTCCAACCTCATCGGTGTGGTCGTTCCTCCCCAGGTCCCACCCAAGGAATGCGGACGGGACGCCCCGCGGCCTCGTTGGACGGGGGTCCACCACCGATCGGTGCACGGTCGGGCGGTGGACCCCCGTCAGCATGTCCGGGTGCTGACCCGACCGCCCCGGGCATGATCGTTCGGACCGGGTATCCTGGCCAGGTTGTCCGCGTCCGGTCGGGTTCCCCCGGCACGTGCGGGCAGCGACGCACGACCTCCTGCCACGGAAGGACCGTGGCCGCTTAGCCCACAGGAGGTGAGCACGTCTTGCGTCATTACGAGATCATGGTGATCCTCGACCCCAGCCTCGAGGAACGCACCGTCGCCCCGTCGCTCGACACGTACCTGAACGTGATTCGGACCGCGGGTGGCTCGGTTGAGAAGACCGACGTGTGGGGCCGCAGGCGCCTCGCGTACGAGATCAACAAAAAGGCAGAGGGCATCTACGCCGTCGTCGATCTGCAGGCCACGCCTGCTGCGGTGGCCGAGCTGGACCGTCAGCTGCGTCTCAACGAGTCCGTGCTGCGCACCAAGGTCCTCCGACCGGAAATGCGCTAAGCCTTCAAACCCCCGGTTCGTCCGGATCAGCCTCCGCGACTCTGTCAGAGGGCTCTGGGAGCCTGTACGACGAGACGCTGAGTGCGCGAGGAGATGGTCATGGCAGGAGACACCACCATCACGGTCATCGGCAATCTGACCGATGACCCCGAGTTGCGGTTCACCCCCTCCGGGGCTGCGGTCGCCAAGTTCCGAGTCGCTTCGACGCCCCGATTCATGGACAAGGCGTCGAACGAGTGGAAGGACGGCGAGCCGCTGTTCCTCGCTTGCACCGTGTGGCGTCAGGCCGCCGAGCACGTCGCCGAGTCGCTGCAGCGTGGCGCTCGGGTGATCGTGTCGGGCCGGTTGCGTCAGCGGTCCTACGAGACCCGCGAGGGTGAGAAGCGCACTGTCATCGAGCTTGAGGTCGACGAGATCGGCCCGTCGCTGCGCTACGCCACGGCGAAGGTGCAGAAGATGTCCCGCTCCGGCGGCGGTGGCGGCGGCTTCGGTGGCGGCGGTGGCGGTGGCGGTGGCAGCCAGGGTGGCGGCGGAGGCAACTTCGACGACCCCTGGGCTTCGGCCGCTCCCTCTCCCTCTCCCGCGCGTGCCGGTTCGGGCGCCAATTTTGACGAGGAGCCACCGTTCTAATGGCGCCTAGCGCTCGCGATCGCAAACCAGGAGCACGTGCAACGGCCAAGGCTGCGGCACTGCGCAAGCCAAAGAAGAAGGTGAACCCGCTCGACAAGGACGGGATCGCCTACATCGATTACAAGGACACCGCGCTGCTGCGCAAGTTCATCTCCGATCGCGGCAAGATCCGCGCTCGTCGGGTGACCGGCGTGACCTCGCAGCAGCAGCGTCAGATCGCTCGTGCGGTCAAGAACGCCCGTGAGATGGCGCTCCTGCCGTACACGGCCACCACCCGCTGAGAGGAGGCACCGATATGAAGATCATCCTGACTCAGGAAGTGTCCGGCCTCGGTGCCCCGGGCGACGTCGTCGAGGTCAAGGACGGCTACGGCCGTAACTACCTGCTGCCGCAGGGCTTCGCGATCGCCTGGACCAAGGGCGCGGAAAAGCAGGTCACGGTTATCAAGCGGGCCCGTGGGGCCCGCGAGATCCGCGACCTCGACCACGCCAACGAGGTCAAGGCTCAGCTCGAGGGTCTCAAGGTCAACCTGAAGGTCCGCGCCGGCGACGGCGGACGGCTCTTCGGCTCGGTCACTCCGGCCGAGATCGTCGACGCCGTCAAGGCGGCCAGCGGCCCGGTCCTCGACCGTCGCCGGCTGGAGGTGCCCGGTCACATCAAGTCGACCGGCAGCTACCCGGTGAAGATCAAGCTTCACCCCGAGGTGACCGCGTCGTTCAACCTCAACGTCCTTCAGGGCTGACGTTCGCAACACCATCACGAGGGCCCGCACCGAGCGATCGGTGCGGGCCCTCGTGCGTACGTCGTCTGGCCCGCGTTCAGGCGCCGCCCCGGCCCGGCACGGCCCCGGCCCGGCGCGGCCCCGGCCCGCCGGCCGGTCAGCCGATCGCTTGACCGGTCACCGCGCTGATCAGCACCGTGGACAGGCCACCGCCCACCACCGCGGCGGCGAGCGCGATGGTCGCCGAACGCCACGTCGTGCCCACCCGACGCAGCAGCGCCGCCACCACCAGACTGCTCACCAGCGCCAACCCGAAGCGCGGCGAGCCGGCGAGCAGCGACTCCAACGCCCGGGACCGAGGTGAGTCGCACCCACCCCCGCTGATGTCTGTCACACAACCAGCCGGCGCCTGACTGTCCAAGGTCAACAGCCACACGAAGATCAGCACCGCCGGCGTCAGGTAACAGGCCGCCGTGTACAGCAACGGCCGGAAGGGCCCACCCGGATCCGGGTCGAGCAGGTCGTCCTCCAGGCGGCGAGCCCAGGCACCCGTGGCCGCCGACTCGACCCGCCGCCGCACCGACGCCGCCCCGGCCGCCGGCCGCTCCGCCCGACGCGGTGGCGCGCCCACCGGTGGCACAGCCGCGCTGCGCGGCCTCGGGGCCGTATAGCCCACCACCGGCGAGCGGGGCGCAGACGGCAGCGGATCCGTCCATCTGGGATCATCGCCGGCCAGCCGGGTGCCGGACCAGAACCCGTCGTCCCGGGCGGGCCACCCCTCGGCCGCGGCAGCCCGGTCGGAGCGCGGCGGCAGCGTACGGTCCCACTGGTCGTCCTCGATCGCGGACCGCTCCCACTGACCGGTGCGGTCGGACCGCTCCCAGCCGCCGACGCTCTCCACCGCCGACCACTGCTCGCTCAGATCCGTGCCGTCAGCACCGGCCCCGGGCGGCCACGCGTGCACCCCCGAGGCGTCCCACGGGTCCACCGCGGGCGGGTACGACGGTTCGGGCTCGGCCACCCGATCCGACCCACGTGCCCACGGATCGGCCGCCGGCCGGGACCACGACTCCTCCGCCGCACGGCGGCTTCGCCGGGTGGGACGGGTCACCTCCGGGCCCGGCACCGGCTCGCTCGGGGCGGACTCCAGATCCCCGCCCGACCAGATAACCTGCGGACGGCCAGCGGGCGCGCGGCGGGGACGGCGGTCCGGGACAGCGCCGGAAACCGGCTCGTCCTCCCCGGCGTCCGCGCGTCGGCGGCCGGCGTACCCCTGCTCCTGCGGACGGTCGAGGGTCCACTCCCGGGTGTGGTCCGACTCGGGGGCCGCGCCGATCGCCGCCCGATCCCGCCAACTCGTCTCGCTGCCCCGCTGCCGGCTGCCAGACGACTCGATGGACCGCCGTCCGGCACCGGAGATCGGCCGCTCGGGCTCGCGTTCGTCCTCGTTCTCGTCCGGCGCCGCGTGGCGACCGCCGCCGTCAGCGTGCCGAACGCCCGACTCCAGCGCCCACCGGGGCAGGTAGGCGTCGACAGGCTCGTCCTGGCCGCGGTCCAGTGCGCGCCGCCGGCTGGACGTGCGGTAGCGACCGTCCTCGTCGTATGGATCGACCGGAAGAGACGCCGCGCGCTCACCCCACGAGGCGGTCGGCTGGCGCTCGCGCGGGCTGCCATCCCCGCGTCCCCAGTCCCGGTAATTCACGGCCGGAGTGTGACCCTTCTGAACCGAAAGCGGAATCCGCTGTCCAGGTGTAGCCGTTCGCTGGAGATAGTACGGGACGATCGTGTCACAGGCCCGACCGAAATATTCTCCTCCACAGGCTGGGGAGCATGTTGCCGCAGGTCAGCGACCTAAGGCTAAGAAATCCCCAATGGTTATCCACAGGATGTGCACACCCTGCGCACATCATGTCCACCGGCATCCACAGGTTGTCCCGAGGCTCGTCCACCGGCCTTGTTGAGTCTCTGACCTCGGGGTCCGTATGGTTGGCCCTCGACCGCCGGCACGATGGCCCCCGATCGACCGGCCTGGTCGAAGGTGAAGTGTCGTACCCCAGCGGTAGAGCTGGAATCAGATCCGGCGCAGTGGAGGGGGGACCCGTGTCGGTCACCGACGACATGCGGGCGGAGTCACGGTCCGGTGGCGGCCAGCCACCCGCGCAACGAGACGGCCAGTTCGACAAGACCCCACCCCAGGACGTTGCCGCCGAGCAGTGCGTCCTCGGCGGCATGCTGCTCTCCAAGGACGCCATCGCCGACGTTGTCGAGATCCTCAAGACAAACGACTTCTACCGGCCGGTGCACGCCACCATCTTCGACATCATCCTCGACATCTACGGCAGGGGTGAGCCGGCCGACTCGATCACGGTCGGGGCGGCGCTCGCCGATTCCGGCGACCTGGTACGCATCGGCGGCGCACCCTACCTGCACACCCTCATCGCCAGCGTGCCGACCGCCGCGAACGCGGCCTACTACGCGCGCATCGTCAGCGAACGCGCGGTGCTGCGGCGGTTGGTCGAGGCCGGCACCAAGATCGTGCAACTGGGCTACGGCACCGCCAGCGGCGGCAGTCGCGATGTCGACGACGTCGTGGACCTCGCCCAGCAGGCCGTCTACGACGTCACCGAACGACGGGTCAGCGAGGACTTCGCGATCCTGGCCGACATGTTGCAGCCGACGCTGGACGAGATCGAGGCCGTGGGCGCGACGGGCGGCATGATGACCGGTGTGCCCACCGGCTTCAGCGACCTGGACCGGCTGCTCAACGGCCTGCACGCCGGACAATTGATCATCGTGGCGGGTCGGCCCGGTCTGGGCAAGGCGCTCGCGCTCGACACCCCACTGCCGACCCCGGACGGCTGGACCACGATGGGCGAGGTCAAGGCGGGCGATCAGCTACTGGCTGCCGACGGCTCCCCGACCACTGTCACACACGCCTTCGACGTGATGCGCGACCGTCCCTGCTACGAGGTCGAGTTCTCGGACGGCACCGTGATCGTGGCGGACGCGGAGCATCTGTGGAAGACGACCACCCGGGCGAGCCGGCGGCAGAGCCCGGCGCGGCAGAGGCGGCACTGGTCCGAGTCGTCGCTGGCTAACGTACGCGCGGCCCACAAGACGCTCAGCACCACGCAAAACCAACCAATCACCCTCTTCGACACGATCGAGCAGGTCGGGCCGGAGTTCCGGCATGTCCTGCACACGGTCTCCCGTGAGGTCGCGTCGATCGGCCGAATCGGCCGCCCCATCGTCCGCAACGGCGGAACGCGGAACTGGACTGCGCCCGGCTACCCGGCCGGTCCGCTGCTGACCGCGCTTCTCGAACGAGCCGAGCGGGAGGTCAACGCCGGCAGCCGGGCCGACCACGATGGTGTCGTCACCACTGCTGAAATCGCGGCCACGCTGCGTACTGACACCGCCCAGCGGCGGCTCAACCATGCCGTACAGAATTGCGCGCCCATTCAACTCCCGGACCGGGAGCTGCTGATCCCGCCCTACACGTTGGGAACGTGGCTCGGTGACGGGCACAGCGGCGCCAGCCGCTGCACCACGGCAGATCCGGAGATGGTCACGCACGTCGAGGCGGACGGCTTCGTCGTGCGGCCCAGCGGGCCGATGGTTTCGACCAGGAAGTGTGCCGGCTGCCGTCACCGGAACGGCTCCTTCCTCGGGTTGTTGCGTCAGGTCGGGGTGGCTTCCAACAAACACATCCCGGGTTCCTACCTGCGGGCCTCCGAGGCTCAGCGCAGAGCGTTGCTCGCTGGGCTGATGGACACCGATGGGACTGTGGCCCCCGCCGGTAACCTGCAGTACACGTCGACCTCGAAGCGGCTGGCTGATGACGTACGCGAACTGATCGTCAGCCTCGGCTACCGCTGCACGGTCAACGCAGAGCCGGTACGCGGCCGCACCCGCGAGTCGTCAATCGCGTACACCTTGAACTTCTCCACAGCGGATGTCATCTTCCGACTCAACCGGAAGCAGGATGCGCACGCCGAGCGCCGCCGCACCACCTCCGATGTTCGGACCACCTCGCGGTTCATCGTCGACGTCCGGCCGGTTGCCAGCGTTCCGGTCCGGTGCGTGACTGTCGACAACGACGAACACCTGTATCTGGCCAGCCGGGCGATGATCCCTACCCACAACAGCACCGCCAGCATGGACTTTGCTCGACATGCTGCTATTCGCGCCAACCAGGCCGCCGCGATCTTCTCGCTGGAAATGAGCAAGGTCGAGATCGTCATGCGACTGCTCTCCGCCGAGGCGCGGGTGCCACTGCACGTGCTGCGCAGTGGGCAGCTCTCCGACGACGACTGGACCAAGCTGGCCCGGTGCATGGGTGAGATCAGCGAGGCGCCGCTCTTCGTCGACGACACGCCGAGCATGAACCTGATGGAGATCCGGGCCAAGGCCCGGCGATTGAAGCAGCGGCACGATCTCAAGATGATCGTGGTCGACTATCTGCAGCTGATGACCTCGCCCAAGCGCACCGAGAGTCGCCAGCAGGAGGTCGCCGACCTGTCCCGTGGCCTGAAGCTGTTGGCCAAGGAGGTCGAGTGCCCGGTGATCGCGGTCAGCCAGCTGAACCGTGGCCCGGAGCAACGCACCGACAAGCGACCGCAGCTGTCCGATTTGCGCGAAAGTGGCTCAATTGAGCAGGATGCCGACGTTGTCATACTTCTGCATCGTGACGACTACTACGACAAGGAGTCCCCGCGGGCGGGCGAGGCGGATTTCATCATTGCCAAGCATCGAAATGGGCCAACCGACACGGTGACCGTCGCGGCCCAGCTGCACCTGTCCCGCTTCGTCGACATGGCCATCGGCTGACCGGCGCGGCACCCCGCCGTCGATCAGCCGAGCAGCGGAAACCAGCCCGCCGACTCGCCCAACTCCAACCGGTCCCGATCGGTGAGCGGCATGCGCCCGGTGGCCTTCAGCAGGAAATCCTTGTCGTCCCAACCGCCGGGGCGCACCGTGTCGTCGCTGAGCAGGCCCTCCAGGGTGGCCACCGCGACACGCACGGCCAGCGGGCCGGGCCGCGGCGCGCCGGGCAGTTCCGGGGTCAGGTCCAGGTGGTGGACGACAGCCTCGGTGGTCAGGGTGGCGAGGAAATCGGGTACGCGCAGCACGTGCCCCTGCGTGGTCACGTACCCCTCGGGGTTGGCTGACCCGGCGGCGCGGACCGCCGCCGGGGCGGTGTCCCGCCAGAGCCGAACGATCCCGGTCGGACGGTCGAACGCGGCGGCCGATCGGCGAACCCACCAGGCGTGCCGGATGCTCTCGTCGTCGGCCGGAAAGTCGCGCCAGTAGCTGACGTCGTCGACGTCGGCTGGCCCGTCGACGGGGCTGGCCAGGGCGACAAGCGCACGCTGGGCGTCGCCGAGCACGTGCAGGAGCAGGTCCGCGACCAGCCAGCCCTGGCAGCGGGTGGCTCGTTGCAGGCCGGCGTCGTCCAGGTCGCCGACCACCGCGGTGATCCCGTCGTACGCCTGGGCCAGCGCCTCGTTCGGTCGGATCGCGGTCATGCGATGCAGCCTCGCATGAAGCATCGCGCCCACCAACGATCAATGGCCCGGGTGGTGTGCCCGGGCCGACACGTGGATCGACCCGGGCGGAAGGTCGGTCTGGCTCAGCCGAACATCTCGTCGAGGAAGCCCTTGCGCTTCTTCTGCCGGTAGTGCCCGTGGTAGCCGTGGTGCTGCTGCTGGTGGCCGTAGGCCGGCGCCGGCGGATAGCCGGGCGGGGGCGGCGGGACGGCACCGTATCCGGGCTGGTGCGGAGGCGGCGGAGGCGGGTAGCCGGCCGGCTGGTGGGTGGGTTGCGGCGGCGCGCCACCGGTCTGTTGGCGGCTCCAGTTGGCCTCCGCCTCGAACAGCTTCTCCAACTCGCCGCGGTCCAGGAAGATGCCCCGGCACTCCCCGCACTGGTCGATCACGACGCTGCTGCGCTCGTACTGGCGCATTTCTCCGTGGCACTTCGGACAGGTGAGACTATTCATCGCCCGACGGTACCTGGTCGACCTAAGCGGTTGCTGTGAGCGCCTCGGTGACCTCTTCGTCGGACACCTCGTGGAAGTCCTCGTAGTAGACGCTCACCGCGCCGAATTCCGGTGGGCGTTGGGCACAGATGACCTGGTCCGCCTCTGCGGCGAGCAGTTCGTACGCCTCCTGCGCGCCGACCGGGACGGCGACCACGACCCGGTGTGCCCCGAGTTGGCGGACGACCTCCACGGCGACGCGGGCGGTCGCGCCGGTGGCCAGGCCGTCGTCGATGATCAGCGCGGTCCGCCCGGTGAGGTCCAACTGTGCGCGACCACCTCGGTAGAGCCGCTCCCGGCGGGCCAGTTCGGCCTGCTCCCGTTGGCTGACCTCGGCAATGTCGTCGCTGCTGAGTCGGCTGGCCACCGCGTCGTTGAGCACCTGGACACCGCCTGGCCCGAGCGCGCCGAAGGCGACCTCCCGGGCCCACGGCATGCCGAGCTTGCGGACGACAAGCACGTCCAGTGGTGCGCCGAGTCGTTCGGCGACGACCCGGGCGACCGGTACGCCGCCCCGGACGAGGCCGAGGACGACCACGTCCGGGTCGCCGACGAGTGCGGTGAGCCGCTCGGAGAGCACCCGGCCGGCGTCGGCCCGGTCGCGGTACGTCGTCATGCCTTCAGGTCTACGCCCTGGCGGGCTGTCGCGCGCAGCAGTTACGCGGATGTGGTCCGAGCGGACAGGTCGGGAAGGGGGATGGCCGGCGTGTCGGCCGGGCGGTTCAGGGCGGGTGCCCAGGTGAGCAGGGCCATCGGGTAGAGCAGATAGCCGAAGCGGGTCGAGGGCATCAGGGCGATGGCGGCGAGCAGCCCGTACCCGCAGATCAGCGCCGTGGCGACGGCGGTGCGGGGCGGGCGGCGGGCGAGCCGGACGGCGATGGCCACGCCGGCGGCGACCAGCAGCGCGGCGGCGACGAGCCGGCCGGCGGGGAGCGCGGTGGCGATCAGGTGGCCGGGGAACGGGGACTGCGCGGGGCTGGTGACCAGGCCGTGGCCGAGGGGGAAGCGCAGCACGTTTTCGGTGAGCGCGTCGCGGTCGACAAGCATCGCGGGGATCAGGGCGGCGACGGGCAGGCCGATCGCGCCGGCGGCAACCCGGGCGCCGCCGCGTCGGGTCAGGCCCCAGACGATCAGGACCAGCGCCACCGGCCAGGCGAAGAGCTTCAGCGCGCCGGCCAGCCCGACCGCGAGGCCGGCCCGGCCGGGTCGGTCGGCGGCGGCGAGTGCGAGGGCCAGCAGGCAGAGCGCGAGTACGGGGAGGTCGTCGCCGCCGGTGGCGAGGGTGAGGGCGCAGATGGGCAGTACGGTGGCGGCCTGCACGCCGCGCAGCAGCGCGGCGTCTCGCCGGTGCGCCTGAGCGGGGAGTGCGGTGGCCGGTGTTGCGCGCAGGGCGGCCACGGCCAGGGTGAGCGCCAGCACGGTGCCGACCGCGAACCACACTCGGGAGTCGGTCCACCAGTTGTCGGCCAGGGCCCTGGGCAGGCCGAAGATTGCCATGCCGGGTTGGTACGGGGTGTAGCCGAGCAGTTGCTCGCCGGGGGGCAGGGCGGCGATCGCGTCGGGTCCGAGGTACGGCGTGCCGTGCTCCAGGAGGCGGGTGCCGGCGTGCTCCACGACCAGCACCTCCTCCTGTGCCCGGTCGGTGCGTCCGTTGGCCCGCTCGATGCTCTGCCAGAGCAGGGGCAGCAGTGCGGTGCCCGCCCAGGTGAGCCCGGTGATCGCCCAGCGGGCTCCGGGACCGGCCAGCCGCGCGGTCGGGTGGTGCCGGCGCAGCAGGAGTTGGGTGATCACCGCCAGCGTCGCGACCAGGTATCCGACGGCGGCGACCGCGCCCCAGGCCCGGTGCGGCAGCAGGGTCGACGTGACCGCTGTGATCGCGGCGAAGATGGTCGAGACGGCGTAGAGGCCGAGGTCGACGGCGAGTCCGCCGGCGGCGGTGTCGAGCGTCCGCCAGTGCCAGGGATGGCGGCGGGCGGTCGGGGCGTCGTCGATCACGCGCGCCAGTCTGGCAGACCGGGCGGCACCTGCACCGAACCGTGTGGCGCGGTCGGCCGGTGCCCGGTCAGGCGGGCAGGTGCGGGAGGCGGGCGCGGCCGGCTTGGCGGCGGTTCTGGCTCAACCGGATCACCGCGCCGGCGTCGTGCAGAGGCGCGACGAGGGCGCCGGGACGCCCGCCGGAGCCTCGCTGCATCGCCGCGAGCAGGGTGCCGGCGGGCATCGGCCGCGCGAACAGGTGGCCCTGGCCGGCGACGCAGCCCAACTCCCAGAGGGCCCGCCTTTGCAGCTCGCTCTCCACCCCCTCGGCCACCACCGCCAGGTCGAGACTGCGACCCAGGTCGAGGGTGGAGCGGATGACAGCGGCGGCCTCCGCTGAGCTTTCCATCGTCGTCACGAAGCTTCGGTCGATCTTCAACTCGTGCACCGGGATGCGGGAGAGGAGCGAGAGCGAGGAGTAGCCGGTGCCGAAGTCGTCCAACGCCAACCGGACACCCTCGTCACGCAGCCGGCTGAGCACTCGGTCGACCACGTCGAGTTGGCTGAGCGTGAGCGTCTCGGTCAACTCCAGCACCAGCCGGTCCGCTGGGAGGTCGTGGGCGCGCAGGCGGGCCAGCACCGAGCCGGGGAACCGCGCGTCGAGCAGGCTGCGTGGGGACACGTTGACCGCGACCGGCACGTCGAAGCCGGCGTCACGCCAGGTGACGGCCGCGATCAGTGCCTGGTCGAGGATCGCTTCGGCGAAGGCCGGCAGCAGACCGGACCGCTCCACCGCCTCCAGGAAACGCAGCGGGTCGATCATGCCGTGGGAGGGGTGGTGCCAGCGGGCCAACGCCTCCGCGCTTGTCACCTCGCCGGTGCCCAGGTCGACGATCGGTTGGAAATTGACGATGAACTCGTGGTCGGCGACCGCACGGGGCAGGTCGCCGCCGAGGGCGAGCCGGCCCAGGTCAGCGGTGTCCCGGGTCGTGGCGTAGGTGGAGGTTTTCTGCCCGGCACGCTTCGCCTGATACATCGCCACGTCGGCGCGGCGCAACAGCTCGGCCATGCCCCCGCTGGACGGGGCGACGGAGATGCCGCCGCTGGCTTCGACGCTGATCCGCATGCCGTCCAACTCGAACGGCTCGTGCAGAGCGGCGAGCAGCGTCTCGGCCCGGTGCGCGGCCACCGCCGGGGCCGGCAGCCCGCGCAGGAGTACGGCGAACTCGTCGCCGCCGAGGCGGGCCACCAGGTCATTCGTCTGCGCGGCGCCCCGTAGCCGGTCGGCGACCTGCACCAGCACCTGGTCGCCGGCGGCGTGACCGAGGGTGTCGTTGACCTCCTTGAAGTGGTTGAGGTCGATCAGCACCAGTGCGGTCACCCCGTCGGCGTGGCGGGCGCTCAACTGCTCGGTGCCCTCGTCGAGGAGGTGCCGGCGGTTGGCCAGCCCGGTCAGCGCGTCGTGGGCGGCGGCGTACGCGTGTTCGTTGGCCACCCGGGCCAGTTCGGCGTACGCCTGGGCGTTGCGCACGGCCGTGCAGAGCGCGGAGGCGAAGGTGCGCAGGGTGTACTGCTCCCGTTCGGAGAGCTGCACCGGGCCGCGGAAGCGCAGTCGCAGCACGCCGACGTCGACGGTGCGGTCGTGCCCTTCGAGTGGGGTGGGGACGATGGTGCCGTCCACGTCGGTGGGCTTGCCGATGGGGCCGTCGAAGGTGATGCCGCCGGTGCCGCCGCGCACGGCGCGGTCGCCGTCGCGCAGCTCGATCTCGACCTCGTCGGCGGAGAACAGCTCGGCGGCCTGGGTGACGGCGGTGGTGAGGACAGTGTCCAGGTCGACAACGTTGAGCGCGTCGGTGGTGCGGGCGAGGCGCTGCCACGCCTGTTGTTCGGTCCGGGAACGGATTCTTGTGCTGTAGCCCAGGTGCAGGCTGAGCACGAGTGGCGGAATGGCCAACAGGAGTTTGAAGTTCGCGTCGAGGATCAGCAGCGTGCAGACCGCCACGACGAACCGTACGGCGAAGCCGGCGAGTCGGAGGTCGAGGTTGGTCCGGAACTGCTTTGAGATCTTGGTGGAGGATGCCAGCGCGATGACCGGGATGGCCAGTAGGTCGTCAAGCAGTGCCGCAACCAGGTACGAGGCGGCTACCGGCACTATCAGGGCGACGGTGCTCTCGGGTGGCCAGGTCCAGGCCGTCATTGCCAGCGTGATGCCGGCACCCCAGGCCACTATGACGTTCTTGCCCACACTGAAGGCCATCTTGATCGGCGGCAGCCGGAGCGAGGCGAAGGTGATGCCCACCGCGGTGCAGAGGACCACCGACTGGGCCGGAGCGATGGCAAGGCCAATGATGATCGCGGCCTCGGTCCAACTGATCGAGTGGGTGGTGGACCGGATCCGCACCCTTGCTTTGACAAGGGTTCCCAGGGCGATTGCGACGGTGAGCACGACGAGGATCGCGATGTTGGTCGGTGTGGCGGTCATCGCCGAGCGCGCCGCGACCGGTAGTGAAGTGGCCGTGATGATGGCTGCTACAACGACGACGAGACCGACGAGCAGCCGTAGCCGCCGATCGGTCTCAATCTCTCGTCGCTCAGGAAGGGTCATGCCACTCCCGAAGACCTGCCTCTGCCGTGCTCGTAGCCTACCGTTCGAGGCTCGTGCACGTCCCCGGTCGAGGGGTCAGTTCCACTCGCTGCCGCGCATCGCGTTGCCCCCTTCTCGCTAAGCCAATTCGAGGACCTACCCAAAGGGGAGGTCTTCCTCGGAAAGGCAGCTTAAGAGAAGGATTGGCTGCTTAGAAAGAATAAATGTCGGTATGCGCAACATTAGCCAAGTTGGAGACTGTTTGTGACGTTCTGTCCATCGCTACTGAACGGAGTGCGGTCGAACTCGCCCGTGCTGGATTCGTGGGACAGCTGGTAACTGCAGACGGTATCCGACGAGGTGGTGGTCGCGTTATTAGCTGGGTCCGTGGTACCCCAGGAGTTGCCTCATCCGGAGTTTGGACAGGCGTGCAGGCGGCATGGGCAGAGTTGACGCCTCCGGGGTGTCAGGCAGGCGGGGTAAAGGTGTCAGTCTTCGAGGATCGAGGGCGACGACGTGGTATTTGCGTCCCGGCCGGTGCCGATGCAACTTGCCGCCGACACGGTGCAGCTGCGGATAGGCAATCAAGCGGCCCTCCTCACGGTAATCCTGAGGTCACCAACGGCCATCCTCCTTCGCCCGTCAGCAGCACGTCACCGAAGAGGGGTCGGAGACTTCGTTGCGTGATCGACTGAGTACGTGGCAGGGCTGGAACAGGGAACCGGTGGAGATTCAGGTGCAACTGTCTACCCGCATGCTGCGCCTCGGTACGCCCCGAACAGCAGACAATCTTCGCGATGCTCGCAGTGCGGCCCGCTCGACTGGTGACATTACGACAGCGCTCGATGAGTTATGGGTCGATTGCCCACCGCGATCAGCTGTGGCTAATGGGTGGACCCGTGCGGCCAATCTGCGCCGGACTTTCGAGGTTTCCCGGCCGGTCAGGGTGCCATCCAACGCCAACGCATCGGCTATCGACTCGTTGTCGACCCGGAACGGGTCGACGTCTTTCGCTTCGAGCTGGAACGGAACGCGGGTCGGGAAGCGCTGACGGCCGGTTCACCTGGAGCGCGCCTTGGCTCGGTGGCGGGTCGGTGCGGAAGAAGCGGCGTCCGACCGGTGCGCCGTCAGCACCCGACGCTGCGGTCAGCGCGATACCGCTGGGTCCGAACGCCGTCGTACCGCACCGATAGGCTCACGGCCGTGACCGAACCCGCGCAGCTCAGCCACGTCGACCGCGCTGGCGCGGCCCGCATGGTCGACGTCTCCGACAAGGCGGTGACGGGCCGGCTGGCCGTCGCGGCCGGCCGTTTGCGGACCACACCCGAGGTCATCGACCTGCTGCACCGCGACGGGCTGCCCAAGGGCGACGCGTTGGCGGTCGGTCGGCTGGCCGGGATCATGGGCGCGAAGCGCACCCCCGACCTGATCCCGCTGTGCCACCCGATCGCCCTGCACGGCGTCACTGTCGACCTGCGATTGACCGCCGACACCGTGGAGATCACGGCCACCGCCCGCACGGCGGACCGCACGGGGGTGGAGATGGAGGCCCTCACCGCTGTCGCCGTCGCCGGGCTCGCTCTGATCGACATGGTCAAGGCGGTCGACCCGGCGGCCTCGGTGGAGGCGGTCCGGGTGCTGCGCAAGGAGGGCGGCAAGACCGGCGAGTGGGTCCGGCCGGAGGACCGGCAGTGATCCGGGCCCGGGTGATCGTCGCGTCCAACCGGGCCGCGGCCGGCGTCTACGCCGACACCAGCGGTCCGCTGCTCGTGGCCGGCCTGCGCGAGTTGGGATGCCAGGTCGACGAGCCGGTGGTGGTGCCCGACGGTGAGCCGGTCGGCGCCGCCGTGCGGGCCGCCCGCGCCGACGGTGTCGACGTGGTGCTGACCAGCGGTGGCACCGGGGTGACCCCGACGGATCGCACCCCGGACGTCACCAGGGGTCTGCTGGATTACGAGATCCCCGGCATCGCCGAGGCGATCCGCTCGCACAGCCGCGAGCGGGTGCCCACCTCGGTGTTGTCCCGCGGCCTGGCCGGGGTCGCCGGCCGGATGCTGGTGGTCAACCTGCCCGGCTCGACCGGTGGCGCTCGGGACGGGTTGGCGGTGCTCGGGCCGATCCTCGGGCACACCGTCGACCAGCTTCGCGGTGGAGACCACTGAATCCGCGGCGGAGACCACCGGCCGGTCCACGCCAGGCTCGGACGGGTGTCGGTCCGTGCCGATAGGCTCGGCCGGTGAGCACGGAAACCGCACCTACCGCGGATCGGATCGCCGCACCTCCGCCAGCCGGGTGGGAGGAGGCGCGGTCGCGGGTCTACGCGGTCGGTCTGGCCGCCGCGCTGCCCGCCCTCGCCCGACCACTTGCCGACATCGACGGGTCGACCCTGGCCGAGCCGTTGACCACCCGCACCGACCTGCCCGCCTTCCCCACCTCCAGCGTGGACGGCTGGGCGGTGCGCGGCGGCAGCCCGTGGCGCATCGTCGGCCGGGTGTTGGCCGGCAGCACCCCCGCGCCGCTCACCGAGGACCACACGACCGTTGAGATCGCGACCGGGGCCATGGTGCCCGAGGGTGCCACCGCCGTGCTGCGTGTGGAGGAGTCCACGACTGTCGACGGTCTGGTCAGCGGCGTACCCCGGGAGACGCCGGAGTGGCGCAAGCCCGGCGAGGAGGCGTACGCCGATGAGGAGCTGTTGCCGGTCGGCACGCCTGTCGATCCGGCGGTGATCGGCCTGGCCGCCTCCTGCGGGCACGACACGCTGCGGGTCCGCCGGGCGCCGCGCGCCGCGCTGCTGGTCTTCGGCGACGAGTTGCTGACCGCGGGCCCGCCTGCGGCCGGTCGGGTCCGCGACGCGCTGGGTCCCGCCGTGCCCGCGTGGCTGCGGCGCTACGGCTGCCAGGTCCGCCCATCGGACGTGGTCGGCCCGGTGGCCGACACACTGTCCGCGCACGTGGCGGCCCTGCGTTCGGCGCTGGCCGGTGCCGACCTGGTCTGCACCACCGGTGGCACGATGAACGGCCCGGTCGACCACCTGCACCCGGCCCTGGAAGCGCTCGGCGCCGACTACGTGGTCAACACGGTGGCGGTTCGCCCGGGTTTCCCGATGCTGCTGGCCCGGCTGGCCGGCCCCGACGGGCGGGTCCGGTTCGTGGCAGGGCTGCCGGGCAACCCACAGTCCGCAATCGTCGCGCTGGTGTCGCTTGTCGCGCCGCTGCTCGCCGGCCTGCAGGGCCGCTCGATGCCGGTGCTGCCGCACGCCACGTTGGCGGAGGCGGTGCCCGGTCGCGGTGACCACACCCACCTGGCCCTGGTCCGACTGGACCGGGCCGCCGGGACCGCGTCCCCGGTGCGCCACGTCGGCTCGGCGATGCTGCGCGGCCTGGCCGGCGCGGACGGGTTCGCCGTCATCCGGCCCGGCACCACTGGCGAGCCGGGCGACCGGGTGCCCATCGTGCCGTTGCCGCTGCTTCCTGGGGAGCGTTCGTCATGACCGCGCCGACGATCACCTTCGGTGAGATCACCGATCAGCCGCTCGACCTCGCCACGCACGAGGCGGCGGTCGCCGACCGCCGGGCCGGTGCCGTGGTCTCCTTCCAGGGCGTGGTCCGCGACCACGATCATGGTCGGCAGGTCACCAGTCTGGAATACGAGGGGCACCCGAGTGCCGCGCAGGTGCTGCGCGAGGTGGCCGCCGAGATCGCCGCGGAGCCCGACGTCTATGCGGTGGCGGTCTCGCACCGGGTCGGCTCCCTGGCGATCGGTGACGTGGCGCTCGTCGCAGCGGTGAGCACGGCGCACCGGGCGGCGGCCTTCGCGGCCTGCGCGCGGCTCGTCGACGAGGCCAAGGCGCGCCTGCCGATCTGGAAGCGGCAGGTCTTCACCGATGGCACCGAGGAATGGGTCAACTGCCCCTGACCGCTCAGCGGCGGCCGTTGACCGCCACGGTCCGGGCGAGCCGGTCGCCGTAGAACGCCGGCTCCGCACCCGGACGCCAGGGCAGCGCGGCGACCAGCACGATGAGCGCGAGCGCGAGCGAGTTTTCCATCAGGGCTCCGAAGAGACCGTCCTGGTAGTGCGACATCTCCGGCAACTGGTGCTCGTACGGCCAGATCGGGGAGATCAGGAAGAGCAGGTAGAGCCCGATCGCGGCGCCACCGTGCCGGAGCCCGGTCAGCGTTGGATACCAGATCGGCGGGCGGAGCCCGTTGACCCCGGGCAACCCGCCGAACACGGGCCCCTGGCCGGCGCGCGGTGGCATCGTCCGGCTCGCCTCCCGGCGGCGCACGGCGGCGTCGGCCAGCACGATGATCGCCGGGATCACCCAGACCAGGTGGTGCGTCCAGGAGATCGGGCTGATCACGTTCGCGGTGAGGCCGACCAGTGTGAACGCTGTCAACTCGTCCCCGTCGGCACGGGAGCTGGCTGCCCGGGACAGGCCCAGCGCCAGGATCAGCACCGAGAAGGCGAGCCAGAGCAGCCCGGGGGTCTCGATCGAGTCGTACAGGCGGGCGAGCAGGCCGGCGAGTGACTGGTTCGGCGTCATGTCCGCCGCGCCGACCCGCTCGGTCTGCCAGAGCACGCTGCCGAAGTACGTCCGCGACTCGTCACCGACGATCCCGAAGGTCGCCACCGTCACGCCGATCGCGGTGCCGATCGCGGTGGCCGCCACCCGCCACTGGCGGGTGATCAGCAGGTAGGCGATGAAGAGCGCCGGGGTGAGCTTGACCGCGGTGGCCAGGCCAATCCCGGCGCCGGCCCAGGCTCCGCCGTAGAGGAAACGCAGCAGGGGGCCGTCCGTCGCGGCGTAGTGGGTGCCCCGGCGGGAGCGCCAGCGCAGGCCGATCAGGTCAGCCATGATCAACGCGAACAGCAGGATGTTGACCTGGCCGTAGCCGAGCGTCTCCCGACCTGGCTCGATGGCGACCGCGAGCGGCACCGCCACGGCCACGGTGAACCACAGTGGCCACCCCAGCCGGTCCACGATGGGGCGGAGCAGCCCCGCCAGCACCAGCGCCAGCGCGGCGATGCTGGCGACGGCGTTGACCATGCCGGCGGCCTCGATCGGAAGCTGCGCCATCGGCAGCATGACCAGCCCGCCGAACGGCGGGTAGGTGAAACCGAGGGTGGTGCCGGGCGCGATGAACTCGTAGAGCTCATGACCGCTCGCCCACCACACCACGGCACCGTGGTAGATCTTCATGTCGAAGAAGTTGTACGGACGCCCGAACGCGCCGATGGCGAGCCATGCGGCGTAGGCGACGGCGACCACGATGGCACCCCGTACGACGTTCTTGCGATCGATCCGACGCGTCACGCGTTGGATTGGGGCGAGGCGGTCCGCCCGACTACCGACAGCCGTCGGCATGGCGTGGCCACCCCCATACCAAGGTCGTCCTACCCGTCCAGGTCCTGCACGGAGCCTAGAGCGGCGCCTCACGTCAGTGCCTCCCGCGTTATGCGACCGTGTCCGATCCCACACATGTTTTTGACATTTCCACCGCGTTAACGCCTACCGGGTGGTTCAGGTAATTCGCGGCCTTAGCGGGGGGTGGGGATGGCACAGAGAGGCATCGATGCAGGTCAGCCGGGCAGTCGACGTGCCGTGGACGCGGACCGGACGGCGATCCGGGCTTCTCGTCGGGCGGTACGGACGGCGCGCTGCACGGAACGTCGAGAGTGGCCGATGCGGTGACCGGTCCGCCAGCGCAGACCCGGCTTGCCACCGGTGTCGGCCGCGGCCAACAGCAGACCGCCGAGGAGACCGAGGTTCTTCAGGGCGTGAATCTGGTTGTTGTTCTTGGCGATGGGGTCGTCAGTGTTCCAGAAGGGATGCCCGGCGATGGTCACCGGCACCAGCGTGCCGGCGAGGACCAGCGCGGCGGGTCGACTCAACCGCCCGGTAGCCAGCATCAGCCCGGCGCTGACCTGCACTGCCGCGTTGAGTCGGATCAACGTCTCGGTGTCGGTGGGGAAGCTCGGGTGCGCCTTCTTCAACAGCGGCGCGACCTTGTCGGTGACCGGTGCGGCGGCCTGCGCCAGCCGCGCCGGATTGCGGAAGTTGCGATACCCGCTGACCACGAAGATGCCGCTCAACATGGCGCGGGCGAGGGAGCGTACGGGCGTCATGGATCAGTCATACCCCGTCGCGGCGTTTGCTACCCCGGCAACGGTCGGATCGGATCGGTGTTCATACACGTCGCCACGCCGATTGGAGCGACCGTCACGGATGGACCGGCCGAGGCGGGTAACGTCGCGCGGGTGACCACGCTGCGGCTACGCCCCGAGGACCCGGCCGACGCCGGTCCGCTACGCCGCGTGCTGGCCACCGCTTTCGCCCGCCCCGACGTGGCGACGCCGCCGGAGGTCAGCCTGGTCGACGAGTTGCGCGGCACCACCGCCTGGCTGCCGCAGCTGGCGATGGTCGCCGAGTACGGCGGCGAGGTGGTCGGGTACGCGCTGCTCACCCGGGTGCGGGTGCGGCCGGAGCGGGGCTCGGACGTACCCGCCCTGGCGCTCGGTCCGGTGGCGGTCGCGCCACACCGGCAGCGCGTCGGGCACGGCACGGCGGTCGTGCAGGCAGCCCTGGACGCCTCCACCGAGTTGGGTGAGCGGCTGGTCGTGGTCCTCGGCGACCCGGCCTTCTACCGCCGGTTCGGCTTCAGCCCCGCGACTGAGCTGGGCCTGACCAGCCCGTGGGCCGGTCTCGGTGAGCCCTGGCAGGCGTTGGTGCTGCCGCCGTCCACCAGCGAGGAGGGGCCTCCGCCGCGCGGGGAGGTGCTCTTTCCGGCGCCCTGGTCGAAGGTCTGACCGCGTCCACACCCCGGTCGGCGGTCAGGCCGGCTGGGTGCGCAGGTACCGGCCGAAGTGCGGCACCGTGAAGGCGACAGTGCCCCGCTCGCCGGAGTAGATCAGCCCTTTTTTGATCAGCGCGTCCCGCGCCGGGGAGAGGCTGGCGGGCTTGCGGCCGAGTGCCCGGGCGATCTCAGCGGTGGGCACCGCGGCGTCCATGTCGTCGCGGATCACCGCCCCGGACTCGTCCTCGACAGCGGACATCATGGCCATCGCCCGCATGTACTCACGTTCGGCGGGGGTGGCCCGCTCGAACCGGGAGCCGAAGAACCCGACCGCCAACTCGGCTTCCGCCTCGGGTGCGGCGACCCGCACGTCCGCCGCGGTGATCGGCGAGCGCGGCGCGTGGTCCCAGGTCGCCTTGCCGTACGCCTGGACGAAGTAGGGATAGCCGCCGGACTTCTCGTAGAGCAGGTCGAGTGCCTTCTGCTCGTACTCGACGTCCTCGCGCTCGGCAGGCGCGCAGAGCGCCTGGTCGGCGGCGATCCGGTCGAGCCGGTCGATGCGTTGGTAGCGGAACAGCCGTTCGGAGTACGACTTGGCGGCGCTGAGCACCGCTGGCAGGTGCGGGAGGCCGGCGCCGACGACGATCAGCGGCGCGCCGAGTTGGGACAGCTCGTGGCAGGCCGCGCAGAGCGCCGACACGTCCTCCGGACCGAGATCCTGCATCTCGTCGATGAAGATCGCGATGCCGGTGCCGACGTCACTGGCCACCGCGGCAGCGTCACTGAGCAACTCGACCAGGTCGATCTCGATGTCGCCGGAGTCGGCCCGGCCGCTGGCCGCTGGCACGTCGATGCCGGGTTGCCACCGGTCGCGCAGCTTGGGGGCGGCGCCGGCCCGGCCGGTCGGGGTGGACCGTTGGGCGAACGCCTTGAGAACGCCGAGGAACGCGTCGATCCGGTCGGGTGCGCGGTGTCGGGGCGCCAGCTCCCGGACTGCCATGTGCAGCGCGGCGGCGACCGGGCGGCGCAACGACTGATCCGGTCGTGCCTCGATCTTGCCGCTGCCCCAGAGATGGTTGATCGCCTGCGACCGGAGGGTGTTGAGCAGAACCGTCTTGCCGACGCCACGCAGCCCGGTGAGCATCAGACTGCGTTCGGGTCGTCCCCGTGCGATGCGTTCGAGCACGATGTCGAAGACGTCCAGCTCCCGCCCCCGCCCGGCGAGTTCGGGCGGACGCTGGCCGGCGCCCGGCGCGTACGGGTTGCGGACCGGATCCACGCATCGCAGAGTATCGGGCCGTCTAGCTGCGGGGCTAGACATGGATAGATGGGGTTATCGGCGTGTCGAGACCGTCGAGAAAAAACTAGGGCTGTCTAGCATCCACGCTAGACAGCCCTAGTTTTTGCAATCGGACTACCGCTTCCGCAGGCACAGCACGTAGTCGAACAGGTCCACCGAGTTGTCGTCCACGTAGGTCGCGTTCGCCTCGGGTGCCAGCGACTCACACTGGTCCGCGTCGGTGGTCGCCGCGATCCGCAACAACACCTGATAGGTGTCCGGGCCGCACGGCACCTTGCGCAACTCCGCCTCCTGCTCGGTGCCCTCGTTCACCACGCAGTCGCCCGTGTCGGGCTCGTCGTCCGGGGTCGGCGCGCCCGACCTCGGCGCGTCGCTGGGCAGGGCCGGCGGGACGACCGGCGCGCTCGTCGACGGCGTCCGCGTGTCGTTGGCGGCGTCGGCGACCCTCCAGACCGCCCAACCGGCCAGGCCGAGGCACGGGCAGAGCACGAGCAGCACCACCAGCGCGACGATGAGGGCGACGTTGCGGCCGGTCTTCCGCACCGGCGCGACGGGTGGCATCCCGTAGCCGGCCGGCGGCGGCTGGCCCCACGGTGCGGGCGGCTGACCCGGCATCGGTCCAGCCGGTGGGAACGGTCCGGGGGGCGGGTAATCCGGACCGGAGGACGGCGGCAGGCCCCACATCGGTGCGGTTGGCGGCGTCGCGGCGGGCGGCGGCGGGCCCCACTGCTGCCTGGCCGGATCTTCGGCGGGCGGCGGGGCGCCCCACTGGGGCACTGTCGGGTCTACCGCTGGCGGGCCGTCGGGCCCGGTGGGCGGGCGCTGGTACGGGTCGTCCGGCTGATCGGATCCCGTTGGTCCGTAGGTCGTCATGTCATCCCCGGGGGTGGGTGTCTCAGCGTTGCTTCAGGCAGAGGACGAAGTCGAGGGTGTCCAGCTCGCTGTCGAAGAAGTACCAGTTGGTGTAACCCTTGACCTTGTCGCACTTGGCCTCGGCGTCGCGCTCGCCGCTGGTCGCGCCGTCGATCCGGCTCAACACCTCGTACGACTTCGCGGCGCACTCGCTGATCAGCAGCTTGGGCTTGCCGTCCGCCGCGGCGTCGTTGCGGACGCACTGACCGACCTTGGCGAACCGGGGATCGGCCGACGACTCCGGGGCTGGGGCGCTCGGTGCCGGCGCGGGCCCGTCGGCGTCCGCGCTGGGCTCCACCGCGGCGGTCGAGTTGGCCGGTGCGGCCACCGGAGCCGGATCGTCCTGCCCGCGACGGAGCCAGAACGCACCGCCGACAGCCACCAGCAGCAGTACGACGGCCAGCACCGCGATCAGCGGCCCCCGGCCGCGCCGGCCCGGTGCCGGTGTGGGATCCGGGCCGTACGGGTCCTCGTCGGGCCGGTACGGCTGCCCGCCGTACGCCGGATTCGCCCCGGTCGGCTGGTACGCGCCGCCGTAGGGCGCCCCGGGATCACCGCCGTAGGGCGTTCCCGAACCGCCCCCGTAGGGCGCGGTCGGTGGGCCGCCGTACGGCCCGGGTCGTTCCTGTGGCGCCTGCGGGTACGACGGGACCGCCGGCGGGTAGGGCTGCTGCACCGGCCGGCCGGGCGTCTCGTCCGGTCGCTGCCCGCGCCACGGTCCCGGGTTGCCGCCTCCGGGTGGTCCGTAGTTCGTCATGCCGCCCTCCTGCACAAGTGGTGAGAGCCTGGCCACCGATACGCGACGCCGACTCCCACGTCACCGTAGCGTGGTCCACTGATGAGCCCACCTCCACCGAGCGCCGCAGCCGCCGTCGGCCGCCGCGCTGACCTCGCGCCGACAGTGATCTGGACCGCGTTGATCGTGGTCTACCTCCTCTGGGGGTCCACCTACCTGGCCATCCGGATCACCGTGGAGACGCTGCCTCCGCTGCTGTCGGCCACCCTGCGATTCGCCGTCGCCGGCCTGGTTCTGGCGGTGGTGCTGCGGCTGCGCCGGGGCCCCGGCGCACTGCGGGTGGACCGGCGGCAGCTCGCCTCGGCCGCGCTGGTCGGGGTGCTCCTGCTCGCCGGCGGCAATGGCCTGGTGGTGCTCGCCGAATCCGGGCCGCCCGGAGTGGCGCTTCCGTCCGGGATCGCCGCGCTGCTGGTGGCGACCGTGCCGCTGCTCGTGGTGTTGTTGCGCGCCGCCACCGGGGACCGCCCGCCGATCTGGACGTTCGCGGGAGTCAGCCTGGGTTTCGTCGGCCTGGTCCTGCTGGTGCTGCCCGCCGGCAGTTCGGACGCGGTACCGCTGGTCGGGGCGTTGACAGTGGTGGCGGGGGCAGTTTCCTGGTCGGTCGGGTCGTTCCTGTCCGGCCGGATCCGGATGCCCGCCGACCCCTTCGTGGCCACGGTGTACGAGATGCTGGCCGGCGCGCTGGTGCTGGCCGTCGTCGCCGCCGGGCGGGGCGAGCTGAGCGACTTCCACCCGGCGGCGGTCAGCACCCGGTCGTGGCTGGCGCTGGGTTACCTCATGGTGGCGGGCTCGCTGGTGGCCTTCACCGCGTACGTCTGGCTCCTGCACAACGCGCCCATCTCGCTGGTGTCGACGTACGCCTACGTCAACCCGGCCGTCGCGGTGGCGCTCGGCGCGCTGCTGGTGGCCGAGCCGATCACTCCGCAGGTGCTGCTCGGTGGCGCGGTCATCGTCGCCGGGGTTGCTCTGGTGGTGAGCACCGAACGGCCGCGCCGGGCGGGCGCGGCAGCACGGTCGGGGGCCGCGCCGGTGCGCGACCGGCGGTAACGTCCGGCCCATGTCGGCCGTCGCGCTGGTGCCGGTCGCGCTGCTCGGCGCGCTGGTCGGTCTCGTCGTACCCCGGCTGGCCCGATGCTTCACCACCGACCCGATCCGGCCACGACCCCGGAGTGCTGCCGGGGCGTGGCTCAGTCCATTGCTGGCGGCGGCTGTGTTCGCGGGGCTCGCTGTCGCCCGGCGTGACGACCCCGCCCTGCCGGTCTTCCTCGCGGTGGCAGCGGTGGGGCTGGTGCTGGCCCGGGTTGACCTGGCCTGCCTGCGGCTGCCCGACCCGCTGGTGCTCGCCGCCGGGGTGCTGGCCCTCGGCGGCCTGACCGCTGCGGCGATGCTGTCCGGCGAGGTGGCGCGGCTGCTCGGCGCGCTGGCCGGCGCGGCGGTCGCCGGCGTGGCGTACGTGCTGCTGGCCCTGCTGCCGGGCTCCCGGCTGGGATTCGGGGACGTGAAGCTGGCGGCCGTCCTCGGCCTGCCGCTCGGCTGGCTGGGCCGGGACGCCCTGATCGTCGGGCTGGTCCTGCCACATCTGTTGCACGGTGGTCTGGTGCTCGGCCTGCTCGCCACCAGGCGGGTGCGCCGGGACACCCTGCTGCCACTCGGTCCGGCCCTGCTCGCCGGTGCCTGGCTGGCCGTGCTGCAAGCCTGACCACCGCGCCCGGAGCGTCAGATCAACCGGAGCTGGCGGTCCTTCGGGCGACGCGGCTCGGCCGCACCGAACCGTTCGAACAGCCCCGGATCGATCACGCCCAGGAACGGCGACGGAGCACAGTCGCGTTCCGCGCCGTGCCGGGTGCGGCGGGCGGCGTGACTGACGTACAGCCGGTCCTGCGCCCGGGTCAGGCCGACGAAGAAGAGCCGGCGCTCCTCGGCGACCGCGTCCTCGTCGGGTGTCGAGCCCGGCCAGCGCAGCGGCAGCAACCCGTCCTCGACGCCGACCAGGAAGACCACCGGGAACTCCAGGCCCTTCGCGGCGTGCAGGGTGAGCAGCGTGACCGCCTCCGCGCGGGGGTCGAGCGCGTCCACCTCCGCGCCGGTGGCCAACTGCGACAGGAACGCCTCCAGGTCGTCGCCGCAACGCCGGGCCAGCGGGGTGAGCAGGTCCACGGCGGAGCGGACGGCCTCGGGGCGTACCGTGCCGGTGCCATCCAGGGTGGGCACCGCGAACCGCTCGGCGACCACCTGACCGGCCAACCGCACCCGGGCGGCCAGCGAGCCGGCCAACCCGTCGGCGTGCCGCAGCTCCCGGGCGATGGCCGCCACCCCGGGCCGGTCCCGCAGCCGGTCGTGTGAGCGCTTCTGCACCGGGATGTTGGCGCGGGCCAGAGCGTCGACGATCGGCGCGGCCTGCGCGTCGGTGCGGTACAGCACGGCGATGTCGGAGAAGGACAGCGAGGTGGACCGGCCGTCGATCCGGCCCGAGTCCAGCGACCGGTGCGACAGCCCGCCGACCAGGTCGTCGACAGTCCGCACCACGAAGTCGGCCTCCTCGGCGACCGACCCGGCCGGATAGCGCCCGACCAGCGGGGCCTCCGGGTCGAGTCGGGCCGGATCCAGCCGCCGGCCACGGACCAGCGAGGACGGTGCGATGGCCTGCACGGCGGCGGCCAGGATCGGCGCCGACGAGCGGTAGTTGCGGTTGAGCCGGACCAACCGGGCGTCCGTGAAGTCCGCGGAGAAACGCAGGAAGTAGCCGACGTCGGCACCCCGGAACGAGTAGATCGCCTGGTCCGGGTCGCCGATCGCGCAGAGGTTGCCGTCCGGCGGGCTGAGCAGCCGCAGCAGCTCGTACTGCACCTCGTCGACGTCCTGGTACTCGTCGACGAAGATCCACCGCCAGCGGTCCCGGTACGCCTCGACCAGCTTCCGGTCGGCTCGCAGCAGCTCCACCGGCAGGGTGACCAGCTCGTCCAGGTCCACCAGGTCCTGCTTGCGCAACAGCGCCGTGTAGCTGGCGAGGTCGTCGCCGGCCTCGGAGCGGGCCGCCGCCCGTTCGGTGTCGTCGGCGATGCGGAAGTCGGCCGGCAGGCCCGCCGCGTCGGCGTTCTCCCGCAGGATGGTCAAGCCCAGCGCGTGGAACGTGCCCACTGTGACGTCCTCGGCCACCGGACCGAGCAGGCCGTCGAGGCGGTGTCGCAGCTCCTCGGCGGCCCGGCGGGTGAACGTGATCGCGAGGCAGCGCTCGGGGAAGACGTTCAGCTCCGCGCAGAGGTACGCGATCCGGTGCGTGAGTGTCCTGGTCTTGCCGGTGCCCGGCCCGGCCACGATCAGCAGCGGCCCTCCCGGCGCGGAGGCAGCCACCCGCTGCATCGCGTCCAGCCGGTCCAGCAGGCCGGTGCCGACCTCCTCCATGCCGGAGAGCATCGGCTCGAACGGCTCGTGGGGGGACGGCGGCGGCGCGATCGGGGGTGCGGGGGCCGGGACCGGCTTACGCTTCGGCTCCGCCTTCGCCGCCGCCGGGCGCTTGGCCGCCGGCCGGGCCGCCGGCTCCGCGGGTCGGCGCTGCGCCGGCACCGGTACGTCGAACAGGGTCTCCTGGCCCGTGCTGGCACCGCCCAGTTCCGCCGGGTCGAAGAGCGTGATCACCCCGTACTCGCCGTCGTAACCCGGCACCCGGTGCACCTCGCCTCGTCGCAGCCGCCCGATGCCCTCCGCGAGCAGCTCACCGCCGGCCTGCGCGATGTCGCTCAGCGGCGTCGTGGTCAGGATCTCCAGCTCCGGGCCGAGCGCGGCGAGTAGCTCGTTGAGTCGCCCCTCGACCTTCTTCGACCGGGCGCCCACCTTGTTGATCTCACCGAGGATCTCGGCCAGCGGAACCAGGTGGGTGACGTCCCGGGCCTGTGCCGGCCGGTGCCCCACCGGCCGGTCGGCCAGCTCCTCGACCCGGCTGAGAACGCCCACTGTGAGCGGCTTACCGCACTCGGGGCAGCGCCCACCGGCGGCTCGGGTCCGCTCCGGGGACCAGTTGACCCCGCAGAGCCGATGCCCGTCCGCGTGGTACTTGCCCTCCTCCGGGAAGAACTCGACGGTGCCGGCCAGACCGTCACCGGTCCGCAGCGCCTCCCGGACGGCGAAGTAGTCCCGTTCGGCGGTCAGCACTGTCGCCTCCCGGCCCAGCGCCGGCGGCGAGTGCGCGTCCGAGTTGGACACCAACTGGTAGCCGTCCAGGCTGCCGACCCGCCAGTTCATCGCCGGGTCGGAGGAGAGACCGGTCTCCACTGCGAAGATGTGTTCGGCCAGATCGGCGTAACAGTCCGCGATCGCGTCGAAGCCGGATTTCGAGCCCAGCGCGGAGAACCACGGCGTCCAGATGTGCGCCGGCACCAGGAACCCGTCCGGGCTGGCCTCCAGGGTGATCTCCAGCAGGTCGCGGGAGTCCAGGCCGAGGATCGGCCGGCCGTCCGAGCCGATGTTGCCGATCCGGCCGAGGGCGGTGTTGAACCGGGCCACCGCGTCGAGATCCGGCAGGTAGATCAGGTGATGCACCTTGCGGGTCCGGTCGTCCCGCTTGTAGATCGTGGAGATCTCCACGCTCAGCATGAACCGGACCGGGTCTGCCTCCGCCGCGCTCGCGAGTCGGGGCGGCAGCCGCCGGGCGATGTCCCGCTCCGCCTCGGCGTCGAGCCGGTACAACCCCGGCTCCGCCGGGCGCAGGGTCTCCCGCAGGTGGTCGTACCAGGCGGGGTGGGTGAAGTCGCCGGTGCCGAGCAGACCGATGCCCTTACGACGCGCCCACCATCCGAGGTTCGGCAGCGTGAGGTCGCGGCTGCACGCGCGCGAGTATTTCGAGTGGATGTGCAGGTCCGCGACGAATGGCGAGAGGCCACCGGAGGGTACGGCACTGAACGGGGGCACGCCGCATCCTGTCACGCCCGACGCGCCGGCCGCCGGCCGCCACGCGCGGACGTGACGTCCGCTATGCCGAGCGCAACTCCACCAGACTGATCTGCGGCTCGGCCCCGACCCGGACCGGCGGCCCCCAGAAGCCGGCGCCGTTTGTCACGTAGACCTTGGTGCCGTCGACCTCGCCGAGGCCGCTGACCACCGGCTGCGCGAGCCGGACGACCAGGTTGAACGGCACCACCTGCCCACCGTGGGTGTGCCCGGACAGTTGCAGGTCGACGTCGTACCGGGCGGCCTGGACCGCCGCCAGCGGCTGGTGGGCGAGCAGCACCACCGGTCGGCTCGGGTCGCGGTCACCGAGAGCGGCGGCGAAGTCGGGCCCGGCGGCGAGGCCGGTGGTCCCGGTGGCGTCCAGGTCGTTCACGCCGGCCAGGTCGAGCACGCCGCCCCGGGCCCGGATCTCCTGCCGCTGGTTCTGGAGCACCCGCAGGCCGAGCCGGTCGACCTCGTGGACCCACTCCTCCACGCCGGAGTAGTACTCGTGGTTGCCGGTGACGAAGAAGCTGCCGTACCGGGAGCGCAGGTCGCGCAGCGGTGCGGCGGCCGGGCCGAGTTCGGCGACCGAGCCGTCGACCAGGTCCCCGACCACCGCGACCAGGTCGGCGTCGAGGCGGTTGATCGCGGCGACGATCCGCTCGGTGTGTGCCCGGCCGCGCAGCGGGCCGAGGTGGATGTCGGAGACGGTCGCGATGCGCAGGCCGTCCATGCTGCGGGGGAGCTTGGCGAGGGGGATCTGCACCCGGTCCAGGCGTGGCGGGCCGAGGGCGGTTCGCACGCCGTACCCGGTGATGCCGGTGGCGGTGAGGCCGGCGAAGATGGCCGCCCCACGGGCCAGCAGCAGCCGGCGGGCCGGGTCGTGGTCCGCAGCCGTGACGGCGTCGGCCACCGGCGGCTCGGGCGGCCCGGCGGCGCCGACCAGCACCGGCTCGGGCGCGGCGGTGGTCGGCTCGGCGGTGGCGAGCCGGCGGCGCAGCATCAGCCGGGTGACAAGCATCGGCACTTCGAGGACGGCAAGCACGACGAGCAGGTAGAACATCAGGGCGAGCCACAGGTAGCCCGGCCAGGCGAGCCAGTAGAGCCCGGCCTGCGTCCCGGCGAGGGTGGCCGGCACGAGCAGCGCCAGCACCAGGGCGGCGATCCCGCCGATCCGCCGCCAGCGGCCCGGGTTGGTGGTGTCCCGAACGAGCCGCTTCCACAGGTAGAGGTGGATGAGACCGGTGGTCAGCGCCAGGACGCCCACGAACCCCAGAACCGCAAACACTGCGCCTCCTCAGCCGCCCGCGAACGGGGGCAGAACGTCGATCGTGGCCCCGGCCGGCAGGGGTGCTTCACGATCATGACAGGTGACGCCATCTACCAGGAAACTCGCCACTCGCAGCACGGCAGCGAGTCGATCGCCGTGTCGCTGCACCAGCTCGGCGGTGAGGTCGTCGAGCGACCGGCCGGCGGGCAGGACCTCCTCGGCGTGCCCGGCAGCGGCGCGGGCACCCGCGAAGTAGCGGACGGTCAGCGGTGTCGGGGCCACGCCTCAACCCCCGATCGCGGACATCGGCCGGGTCGGCTGGAGGAAGGTCGGGTCGTCGATGCCGTGCCCGGCGCGCTTGCCCCACATCGCGGTGCGCCAGCGTCGGACCAACTCGTCGTCGTCCGCGCCGGTGCGCAGCGCCGCGCGCAGGTCGGACTCCTCGGTGGCGAAGAGGCAGGCGCGGACCTGGCCGTCCGCGGTCAGCCGGGTGCGGTCGCAGTCACCGCAGAACGGTCGGGTGACGCTGGCGATCACGCCAACCCGGGCGGGTCCTCCGTCGACCAGCCAGGTCTCCGCCGGTGCCGCGCCGCGCTCGGTTGGGTCGGGGCTGAGATCGAAGACGGTACGCAGGGAGGCCAGGATCTCCTCGGCGGTGACCATGGTGTCGCGGTCCCAGCCGTGCTGGGCGTCCAACGGCATCTGCTCGATGATCCGCAACTGGTAGTCGTGATCGACGGCGAAGCGGAGCAGGCCGGGCGCCTCATCCTCGTTGACACCGCGCATCAGCACTGAATTGATCTTCACCGGGCTGAGCCCGGCGGCGGCCGCCCCGGCGAGCCCGGCCAGCACCGAGTCGAGGCGGGGACGGCGGGTGAGTCGGGTGAACCGGTCCGGGTCCAGGGTGTCCAGTGAGACGTTCACCCGGTCCAGGCCAGCCGTGCGCAGCGCCGGGGCCAGCCGGTCGAGCCCGATGCCGTTGGTGGTCAGCGAGACCCGGGGGCGAGGCCGCAACGCGGCCACCTCGGTCACGATGCCGACCAGGCCGGGCCGGATCAGCGGCTCGCCGCCGGTGAACCGCACCTCGGTCACACCGAGCCGCTCGACGGCCACCCGGACCAGCCGGACGATCTCCTCGTCGGTCAGCAGATCGGGACCGGCCAGCCAGGGCAGCCCTTCCGCCGGCATGCAGTAGGTGCAGCGCAGATTGCACTTGTCGGTGAGGGACACACGCAGGTCACGGGCGACGCGGCCATACCGGTCGACGAGGACGCGATCGGTGCCCGGGGCGGCGCTCACCTGTCGACCGTAGCGCGTTCGACAGGGGCCGGGACGGCGCGGGCGGCCTGGAGGACCGCGTCTCGATAACCGCCGCCGAAGAGCGCGGTGTGCACGAGCAGCAGATGCAGTTGATGCAGTGGCACCCGCTCCCGCCAGCCAGCTGGCAGCGGCCAACTCTCCCGATAGGCGGCCAGCACCCGGTCCAGGTGGGGAATGCCGCCGAAGAGGGCGAGCTGGGCCAGATCCGTTTCCCGGTGCCCGCCGTGCGCCGCCGGGTCGATCAGCCAGGCCCGGTCGGCGGCGCCCCAGAGCACGTTGCCCGGCCACAGGTCGCCGTGGACGCGCGCCGGTGGCTCGTCGCCGCCGAGCCCGTCGAGCCGACCGATCACCTGCTCGACCAGTGTGGCATCGGCGCTGGTCAGCGCGCCACCGTCGACCGAGCGTCGCAGGTAGGGGACGAGGCGTCGCTCGGCGAACCACGTCGACCAGGGCCCGTCGGTGGGGGTGTTGTCCTGGGGGAGCGACCCGATGAAACCCGGCCAGGTCGCACCGAAGGTGGGTGAGCCTGCCCGGTGCAGGTCGGCCAACTCCCGGCCGAAGCGTTCCGCGGCCTCCGGCGTCGGCTCGCCGGGCTCCACCCAGTCGAGCGCCAGCAGGCCCGGCAACGCCACGATCACCTCGGGTACGGGGATCGCGCCGGCCTCCCGCAGCCAGCGCAGCCCGGCCGCCTCGGCGGCGAAGAAACCCTCCGGCGCCGGTCGGTCGGCCCCCTCGGGCCAGGATTTGGCGAAGACGGAGTGACCGTCGTCGAGGGTGAGCCGGGCAGCGGCGCAGATGTGCCCACCGGCGACCGGCGTCTCCCGGATCCGCTGGTGGGTCCGGAAGGTCGGCAGGTGTGCCGGGTGCGCGCGCAGGTACGCCAGGTCCATCAGCGCACGGTAACCGCTCCCTGTGACGCCACGGTGCCGCCCGAGGACATCGGGCCTCTTTCGGCAACCGTAGGTACGCAATGAGCAGGTAAAACACGGTGAGTAACTGTGGATAAACCGCGTGTCGTCCACAGGGGCGGCGGCGCCGGGCAGGCCCGCCGCAGGCTTCCGACATGACCTCGACCGAACGCCCTCAGCTCGCCGTCCGCTCGCCCGCCGATCTGATCGCCGCTGTGCCGTACCTGCTCGGCTTCCATCCCACCGACAGTGTGGTCGCCGTGGCGTTGCTCGGGCGGCAGATCATCTTCGCCGCTCGCGCGGACCTGCCCGACCCGTCGGCTGATCTGGTCGAGCGGGCCCGGCACCTGGCCGCCGTGATCCGCCGGCAGGGGGCGGAGGCCGCCACCGTTGTCGGTTACGGGCCACCCGATCGGGTGACGCCGGCCGTGGACGCGGTGCGCGCCGCACTGACCACCGCCGGGCTGGAGGTGCTCGACGCGCTGCGGGTGACCGAGGGCCGGTGGTGGTCCTATCTCTGCACCGAGCCCGACTGCTGCCCGCCCGAGGGTCGGCGCTACGACCCGTCCGCCAACCCGGTTACCGCCTCGGCGGTCTTCGCCGGCCAGGTCGCCCTCCCCGACCGCGCCGCCCTCGTGGCGCAGGTGGCACCGGTGGACGGCCCGGCCCGGGACGCGATGCGGGAGGCCACCGCCCAAGCCGAGCTGCGCCTGACCGAGCTGCTTGAGCAGGCGCCCGCGAGCGACCTGCTCGGCGGCCGGACGATGTGCGCCGCCGGGGTCGCGGCGGTCCGCGAGGCCCAGCGTCGGCAGCGCCGCGGTGAGCGGCTCGACGACGACGAGGTGGCCTGGTTGAGCCTGCTGATGACCCACCTGCCGATCCGCGATCACGCCTGGGAACGCACCGACGGTCGGGACCGGGACATCGCCCTCTGGACCGACGTGCTGCGCCGGGCCGAGCCGAAGTGGGCCGCCGCGCCAGGCGCGCTGCTGGCGTTCGCGGCCTGGCGCGCAGGGCAGGGGGCGCTGGCGGCGGTCGCACTGGAGCGCACGCTGAGCCTGCACCCTGACTACTCGCTCGCCGTGCTGCTGGACGACATGCTCCGGCGCGGGATGCCCCCGTCCGAGCTGGACGGGTGGCCGTCGGTCGGGATGCCAGGGGTCATCCGTCCGCGTAAGCGGAGCCGACGTGGCCGCCGCTGACGAGCCGGTTCCCGGTTGCCGCCCGGCTGCCGGAGACTCCCCAGCAGCCGAATCGCAATTTTGCTATAGTCGGCCCTGGTCGGTCCTCTTTCACCCGGAGGCCGTAACCGAACTGCGAGCCATACCCGTCATCGAACAGGCGGCAATCGGGCACGCCGTCGAGAAGCTGGAAAGCCTCGGCCCCAACCTGGGGTTCCCGCACTCCAGCAAGATTCGAATTGCCGACAACCTGCGTGAGCTACGCCCACGCGGAGGGCGTAGCCGGTGGCGCGTCTTCTACACCCAGGTTGGTGAGGCGTTTGTGGTTGGCGCCGTCGGCCCAGAAGCCAGCGTCAGTCAGCGGAACTTCGCCCGGGCTGTCGTAGCCGCAGAGCGAAGGATCAAGGACGTGGAGGCGGAGTGATGAAACGTTCCGAGCTCAAGACCTCGCAGCAGGTCATCGGCGATGCCAGCCGTCAGGACCCGGTGTTCCGCGCAGAGTGGGATCGGACAGCGTTCGCGCGCGAGGTCGCGCTCCGCATCGTGGGTTACCGCACCGAGAACCAGCTGACCCAGACCGCGCTCGCTCGCAAGGTGGGGATGACCCAGTCAGTCATCGCGCGACTGGAATCAGGCGACCAGCCGCCGTCGATCTCGACCCTCGTCAAGCTTTCCAAGGGCACCGGGATGGAGTTCGACGTCAAGATCTCCCGCGGTGCCGTCGAGATCGTGGCCGCGTGAACGACGGTGCGCCTTGACAGATCGACAAAACCTGCCGGTCCCACCCGGCCCCCGTCGGGTTACCCGGGTGCCGTCGAACCGAATGGATCACGGGTCAGGGCGGGGACGGACGAGCCCTAGTCGACGGGGCCGATCTTCTTCGCCAGCCCGACGAAGCCCGCCCAGGCTGCCGGCCCGAACGTCAGCGTGCCGCCGTCCCGATCCTTGGTGTCGCGCACGAGCACGACACCCGGCAGGTTGTCGGCCACCTCGACGCAGTTGCCACCGTTCGAGCTGCTGCGGGTGCTCTTGCGCCAACGGGCGCCGGTCAGGTCATCCATGCTCGCGCCCTCATCAGCTCGATGGTCAGGTCTCGCGGTAGCGCTAACGACCTCACGCTATCCCAGACCGCCCAGAGTGGAGCAACGTCATTACTGAGGCGCCCGGCCGCCTGGTCGTCGAGGTAGCCGACGTCATCGCCGTCCGGTGTGTTGGCGATGACGAACGGCCCGGCCTGGCCGGGGTGAAGACCAGCCGTCAAGGGGAGGACGTGGATCATCACCGCCGGCCGCTCCCCGAGCATCATCAGGTGGTCGAGCTGGTCGGCCATGATGTCGGGTCGTCCCCGACGCAGCGCGGCCTCGTCGATGACGAAGACGCTCAACGGCGGCCGAGGTCGATCGAACACGGCGGCCTGCCGGCGGAGGCGGGTCTCCACGTGGGCCTCCAGGTCGTCGTCGGCCCAGAGCCCGCTGCGCAGCACGGCTCGCGCGTACGCCTCGGTCTGCAGGAGACCGGGAACGACTGCCGACTCGTAGTACCGGAGCCCCAACGCCTCGCGTTCGATGTCCGTCCAGGGCCGGAACCACGCCGGCTCGCGTCGCTTGTACAGGTCGGGCCAGAGGTCGCCCTCGTCGCGGCCCAGGACCTCGGCGACCTTCGACCGGTGCCGTGTCTGCGGAATCCGTCCCGGGTTCGCCCACTTGGCCGCCGTCTTGGGATCGACCCCGATCTGGGCGGCGAGGCTGTCGGCGGTCAGGCCGGATCTCGACATTGCTTCAGCGACTGCGCGATTCATCCGTGTCCCCTCTAGTTCGTCCGAGACGTCCACAGGAGATATTGCTACGCAGTGTATTCGACTGGCAACCCTTGGCAGCGTGCACCTGAGACGGCGCGGCCGGCAGGGACTACCCGAGACCCGGCGGTCGCGTTCGTGCCGGGGCCGCCTCGTGGGCGAGCACTCAGGGGCGGCCCCTCCCAACAAGGAGGGGGAACCATGCCGGACAACATGAGGGCTGGCCGATGACCGAAAACGCGGAACACCCCCTGCTCAAGCCAGCGTGGCGCTGCCGCACCTGCGGGATCGCCTGGCCCTGCTCGACCGCCAAACTGCGCCTGCTCGGCCGTTACCGCGGTCGACCCGACGAGCTGGTCGAGCACCTGAGGGCACTGCAGGCCGAAGCAACCGAACACCTCACCGAGCTGTACGGCGGCAAGACTCCGGAAGGCCTGACCGAGCGTTTCACCGGCTGGGTCAAGGCTTGATGACCCACCCACTCCCGCCCCGGCGCCGATCCCTCGTCCCCCGAGGTCGATCGCCCGGGGCGGGCCCTCCGGCGACGCCCTCCGTCGAAGGATGTACGCGTTTCTCCTGTCCAAGGCCGACGCGGCAGGGCCAGCGCCGCCGGAGAATGATCTCGTGTCCACTCTTCGCACCGGTACGACATGACCCCCGAACTGCTGCTCTCGCTGACCGGGCTGGCGTTGGTGGACAGCACCAGCATCGGCACCCTCTTCATCCCGGTCTGGCTGCTGCTCGCCTCCGGGCCGGTCAACGCCCGGCGGATCCTGGGCTACCTCGCCACCATCGCGGCGTTCTATCTCGCGGTGGGGCTGCTGCTGGTGTGGGGCGGCAGCAGATTTGCCGACGCGCTGGGTGGTGCCCTGGACAACCCGGGTGTGCTCTGGGCGCAACTCGTGCTGGGTGTGACGATGCTGGCGCTCAGCTTCCGCTACGACGGCAAGCGGCGTCCCCGTAGCGGTGGTGTGCTGCGCTGGCGGGACCGGGCCACCGGCGGGGACTCGTCGGCCCGCTGGTTGGTCGGGCTCGCGTTGCTGGCGGCGCTTGCCGAGGTGGCGACAATGCTTCCGTACCTCGGCGCGGTGGGTCTGTTGGCCACCTCCGCGGTCGGCCCGGCGGCCGTGGTGACGTTGCTCGCCGGATACTGCCTGGTCATGGTGCTGCCCGCAGTGGTGTTGCTGGGTGCCAGGCTGGCCCGTCCGGCTCTGGTCGAGCCGCTGTTGGCCCGCCTGAACGCCTGGATCGTCGCGAAGGCAGGCGGCGCGTTGGGCTGGATCCTCGGCATCGCCGGCTTCCTGGTCGCTCGCGACGCCGCAGCACGGTTGGACCTGTTCAGCCTGCTCGACCGCTGAGCGTCAGGCCGGCTGTTCCAGCGTGATCCGGTGTGGCCCGGTGTAGACGTTCATGGTCCGGCCCCGCAGGAAACCGACGAGTGTCATCCCCGCCTCGTCGGCCAGTTCGGCGGCGAGCGTGCTCGGCGCGGACACCGCGGCCAGCAGCGGCAACCCGGCCATCCACGCCTTCTGGGTCAGCTCGAAGCTGGCCCGGCCGGAGACCAGCAGCAGGTGCCCGGCCAAGGGCAGCCGACGTTCGCGCACCGCCCAGCCGATCACCTTGTCCACCGCGTTGTGCCGGCCCACGTCCTCCCGCAGCACCACCAGCTCACCGTCGGGGGTGAACAGACCGGCCGCGTGCAGCCCGCCGGTCCGGTCGAAGCCGCGCTGGGCGGCGCGTAGTCGGTCGGGCAGTTCGGCGAGGAGCGCAGCCGGCACGCTGAGCGGATCGGAGGCGACCGGGAACAGGGAGCGGGTGCGGATCGCGTCGATGCTGGCCTTGCCGCAGACGCCACAGGAACTGGTCGTGTAGAAGTTCCGGGACGGGTCGGTGGCCGGTTCCGGCACGCCGGGGGCGAGCGTCACGTCCACCACGTTGTACGTGTTCGGTGTCTCCGCGCCAGCACAGAGCTGCGCTGTCAACACGTCGTCGGTCGACCGGATCAGCCCCTCGGTCAGCAGGAACCCGATCGCCAGATCGAGGTCGTCACCGGGAGTACGCATGGTCACGGCGAGGGGCGGTCGCCGACCCGGGCCGACCGCGCCGACCCGGATCTCCAGCGGTTCCTCCACCGCCAGCGTGTCCGGTCGACGGATGGACCCGCGCCCGACGGTCGCCGCGTCCAGGTCGATCCGAAGTACGTGCCGCCGATCAGTTGCCCGTCCCATCCCGCCATCCTCCACCTCCCGCCGGCACGCCCGCACGGCCACCGGGCGGCGGGCACCCGGCAGCGACAGCCAACAAGCGTCGACACGGCTACCGTGACCGGATGGGGACGTATGCCGCAGTGGTGCTCGCAGGTGGGTCCGCCCGACGGTTGGGCGGGGTGGACAAGCCCGCCCTCCCGGTCGGTGGCCGGCCGATGCGCGCCCGTGTGCTGGCCGCCGTCAGCGACGCCAGGCCACGGGTGCTTGTCGGTCCGGCCGACGACGTCCCGGAGGGCGTGCGGGTCACCCGGGAGGATCCGCCGGGCGGGGGTCCGGTCGCCGCGGCGGCTGCCGGGCTGGCGCTGCTGGATCCGGAGACCGCACTGGTCGCGCTGCTCGCCGCCGATCTACCGCTGCTCACCCGCTCCGCGATCGGCGACCTGCTGACCCACCTCACCGGAGAAAACCCGCCGGTGGGCCAGGGTGTCGCCCACGCGGGCCAGGGTGTCGCCCTGGCGGGCGGTGGCTCTCCTTCCGTGCCGATGGCCGGCAGTGGCCTGGTCGGGAGCGAGCGGCCCGACGGCGCGTGCTTCGTCGACGGAGACGGGCGGCGGCAGTCGCTCTGCGGTGTCTGGCGGGTCGCGGCGCTGCGGGCCGGGTTGGACCGACTGACTGTCGAGCGGGGCAGCCTCTCCGGCGCCCCGGTCCGGGCGCTGCTGGCCGGGCTCGTCGTGCGGGAGGTGCCCTGGTCCGGCGACGGCCCGCCGCCCTGGTTCGACTGCGACACTGACGAGGACGTACGCCGGGCGGAGGAGTGGGCGCGATGACGGTGATGGACGACTGGGTGACGGCGGTGTGCGCCGAGCTGGATCTGGACCCGGCCGGGGTGCCCGTGCAGGCGGTGCTGGATGTGGCCCGCGACGTCGCCCACCAGGTGTTGCGGCCGGGCGCGCCGGTCACCGCGTACCTGCTGGGGCTGGCGGTCGGCCGGGGTGCCGACCCGGCGGACGTCGCGGCCCGGCTCAGCGCCCTGGCCGGCGCCTGGCCGGTCGAACTGGGCGCGGACCCGGCGGATCCGACGGCGCCCTGACTGCCGCTGTCTGATCCCGGTCCGGGCTGATGGGGTCCGTGGGCGGCGTGGGTAGGGTGATCGTGACGGACGGAGGCGATCATGACGGCTGACCACCCCTCGGCGCCGCGCGGTGACCTGCCCGGCGCTACGACTGAGCCGGCGGAATCGATCCTGCTCGACGAACCCAGCACGACCGATCTGCGGGCGAAGGTGACCGAGGCCTGGCAGGAGTTCGCCCGTGCGCTCGCCCTCCGGCTGCGGGAGCTTCCCGTCGGCGCGCACCTGGAGGTGACCCTGGACCCGACCGCCTCCGGCACCGGGGACGCCGTCTACTCGGTAAGCGTGGACGTGCGCGACGGCGGCGGGTTGTCCGCGCGGGCGGTCGGAAACGCCACGCTGCCGGCGGGTTACCGGCTGGACCGCAGCGCGGTGGCGGACATGGTCGCGCTCGGCTGGTCGCCGCCCGGGGTGGTCGCCGGTTCCGGCGGTTTCTTCGGCCTGGACGGCCGGACGAGCGAGTCGACCCGGATCGCGGCGCTGCTCTCCCGGACGCTGCGGGACGTCTACGGCGCCCCGCATCCGGCTTTCCTCGTCTATGTGGTGCAGGACACCGACGGCGAGCCGCTGGCCGTGGACCCGTTGGGCACGGCGCGCAGCGAGTTCGGCCCGGACGCCGACGTCGAGGCCGACCTGGAGGAGGCGCTGGCCGAGGCAGCCTCCGAGCGGGACGACGTGCTCGACCTGGCTGATCGGGTCCGGACCGTGGTCTCCACAATGCTGAAGTCGGACACTGACCGGTTGCAGGTCGACTCGGACGGCGACATCAACATCCGGGCCGGCTCGGCGATGGTCTTCGTGCGGGTGCGGGACAACCCGCCGCTGGTGGACGTGTTCTCGCCGGTGCTGACCGAGGTGGAGCCGACCGAGCGGCTCTACGTCAAGCTCTCCGAGTTGACGAACCGGATGCCGATCGGCCGCCTCTACTGCGCGGACGACACGGTCTGGGCGTCCATCCCGGTCTTCGGCCGCAACTTCCAGGCCACCCACCTGATGCTGGCGGTGCAGGTGATGACCGGTCTCGCCGACGAGTTGGACGATCGGCTGCACGGTGAGTTCGGCGGTAAGCGGTTCTTCGGTGAGGGCGACAAGCCGGTTCGGCGCGACGAGTCGGAGCACCGCACCGGCATGTACCTCTAGGGCCTGTGTCAAAGCCCCTGGCCGGCCTGCGGCGGAGTCCAGACGACGACCGGCCGCGTTGGATATTCGTCCGGATACAACACCGGTATCCGAACGAATATCCGCCTTGCCGGACCGCCGCCTGGACTCCGCCTCGGCTCGACCGAGGACTTTGACACAGGCCCTAGTAGTGCTTTGTTAGGTTCTGTGGCGTTTGTTGCGGTGTAACGGCTTCACGGGTTGGTGGCAGGTGAGGCAGGCGCCGGTCCAGGTCGCGAGA